>JAJHRV010000063.1 GCA_020833525.1 Thermosphaera sp. | reverse complement strand
ACCCCACCCATACTAATTAAAACACGAATCCAATATTAAGAAACCCACATCAAGGATCACGCATAGAATCCAATACAAAGAATTGAAAGTGTGTGAAATAGGGAACACCTCGAACAATGGGACAGTGCCGAATCCAATACAAAGAATTGAAAGACACATGTATATTGAATATTTTTTCCCATTAACATCTATTAAAAGAATCCAATACAAAGAATTGAAAGTCATCCTACGCCTCTCGTACTCCGCCACCCATGCGAAGGAATCCAATACAAAGAATTGAAAGTTCTTTCTCGAGCCGCTCCCATATTTCATAAAACAATCTGTCTTGAATCCAATACAAAGAATTGAAAGTCATTCTTCTTCAACCTCTTCAATAGGAGGATTACATACAAGAATCCAATACAAAGAATTGAAAGAAAACGCAGATATGAAGCAGAAGGCAATAAAGTAATGAGAAGAATCCAATACAAAGAATTGAAAGGCGATCCATGTTATGAAGTTGAGGATTAATGCGTTGGTTATGGAATCCAATACAAAGAATTGAAAGTATTGTGTAAATAATACGTCTTCACTACACCATATGATCAAATAGAATCCAATACAAAGAATTGAAAGTATCTTCTCAAGTAGTTCGGCAAGAGACACCGGCATAGCATAGAATCCAATACAAAGAATTGAAAGCTCTTTCTCACATCACTTTTCTTCAATATAAATGTCTTCTTCTGAATCCAATACAAAGAATTGAAAGTTCATACTGCCCCAACTAATTGCGATGTTTAACGACTGGATAAGAATCCAATACAAAGAATTGAAAGAAATTTGGGGATTTCCTCGGGGGGCAACCATGGTAAAAGTTGTGAATCCAATACAAAGAATTGAAAGAGAAGACTGTTGTACCGCTTGTTTACAAAATTCGTAATAGAATGAATCCAATACAAAGAATTGAAAGGACGTACTCGTACGAGTGTATAAAGAAGACGCTAGTGGTATGAATCCGATACAAAGAATTGAAAGAATGAGGATGTGGTGGTGGTTGCACCTACATTGAGGCAGTGAATCCAATACAAAGAATTGAAAGCCACTAGGCCATTAATGAGGGGCCACCAGAGTAGTAAAGAATCCAATACAAAGAATTGAAAGCTCGGGATGGGATAGATAGCCCGTGGCCACTGCTCTGGACATCATCTCCGAATCCAATACAAAGAATTGAAAGTTGATTTTTTACTTCTCCCTTAACTAATATCCTATTGGTGGTTTAGGGAATCCAATACAAAGAATTGAAAGGGAGGCAAACAAGCTAATAGACATGCTCAGGGGGAAGTGCGGAGAATCCAATACAAAGAATTGAAAGTAACGTCCACCTAACACGATCTCTTATTGCTTTATCACTAACATGGAATCCAATACAAAGAATTGAAAGGTTAGTGAATTAGTTAGGCGTATAGTGGTGGAATACATAGAGAAAGGAATCCAATACAAAGAATTGAAAGCTAAAAAGCCCGTGCTAGTCTATCTCTCAGATGAAGTATACAGAGAACTAATGAATCCAATACAAAGAATTGAAAGTATCAATTATCTATATAGACTATATAGATTTTTATACTCCGAATCCAATACAAGCCTTTAATAACAGATCCGCTGGATTCCATCGCTAAGTAGCTTCTCAATTAACTCTGCGACTTCCCTGAGTTCAATCTCGCTTAAAGTCCTCGTAGCCTCAAATTTTTCAACAATCTCTTTAAGTCTATTGAAATCTACAAACTCAATGAGCTTGCCTCTAATGCTCTATAAAATCACGTTTAGTCTCTCAGTCTCCTCTAAAACTAGCTTCTTAACCTCCTTGTGATGCTCTGCGAGGTCTGCTTTTTCGCTTACACCATTCACCCATAAAATTTTAGGGGAACTATTAGCCCCTAAATATCCTACTCCGCAGAACTCACAGCCAGCATTTCGAATGTGGAAATTTTGGCAAACTGTGCATTCTACAGAGCTTCAACCTACTGGCATGCTCGCATCCTCTAAAAATTTAGAGGTATAGGTGCGAGTGCACTGTTGGAAACTTTGTGGAGTATGCTACGACCACGTGGAGAACACAGTATTCTGCATTCCAATAACACAGCTTTCTGAGGAAACACCAACGGATACTCTGCCAATGCTAGTATAATGCGAGATATATATAAGGAGATATCTAGTTCAATAATCGGTTAATAGAAATAGTTTGAACCCAGAGAACATACCCATAATATGCAAAAACAGTTTAAAGCAAACAAATAAATATGGGGGCGGTAACTCGGTGAAGCGTCCTTATTGTGGATATAAGGGTGATTTCAAGGGACATAAATCCTGGAGTTTTGGATTCTACGAAGTTGAACGCCTGGAGTACCTAAGACGTCATGGAGTATTCCAATTGCTACTACGGAGTGAGCCCCTAAAGGCAGGACGTCGGAATTTGGGATCAGGGTTAGACCTTGACTTAATGCTAAATAGGTTGCTCATGGCTAGATTCATAGATGCCTAATTTACCGAAATCACACAGAATTCTCACTTGTTGTATTAGATGGAGTCTATTATTGGGAGAATAGTTATTGTCAATTGGATTTACAAGGCTCATTTTCTGTCGATTCGAAAGCCCTTTTTATCATTGTTCTACGTCAAACGCAAAAATAAGTATTAGCCTACAAAGCGGGTAATGCTCTATGAATATTTTGTAGAGGAGGGGTTTAGCAATATAAAAAGTTGTTTGAGTGCGGGTATATGTGGTGGTTATTCCTCTTGTTTCTTCCGTTCTTCTTGCTCTCTATACTTCTTTTGCATCTCGCGTTTCTTCTTGACAGCGTTTTTAATTTTCCCAATGACCTCGTTTAGAGAGGCGATTGAGCCGTCTGGCAACCTCTCGATCTCTAGTGCATATGCCAGTATTTGTGGGTTGAGTCTATACTCGCCTTCTCCCGTGGCCTCGAATAGTTCTATTTTGCATAGATCATGAAGTATCTGGCTGACTTTTTGCCTAGCCTTCCTGTAGTCTTCAATGGATATTCCAAGGGCCTTCGCAACATCGTTGTACACGTTGCTTTTTACCACAAAGAAGCCATTCTTCAGTAACTCAATGAATTTCAAGTGCCATTGTGTCCTTGCAGTTATAATGAATCTGCTATCTATTTTCTCCTTCTTTAATCTCTCAAGGAATTCTACTATTTTAGGCTCTAACGCTTTGTACAATTCTTGGGGGGTTACAACTTCTGGCTTCACACCTAAATGAGTTTTTATTTTCTTGTCTATTTGAACAATTGCTCTGGGTGTGGGTAAAACGTGTGCGACTAAATGTAGGAGTTCCCTGTGTAGTATGAGACCATATCTATTAGCGAGGAGTTCTAGGTGTAGATCATACCAATCCAGTGTCGTCTTGAAGTCATAGACTATGTGGCCTCTAACTAGCGGGAAGTCCTCGACGACTCTAGTTGGCGAGACTCCCAGCTGGGACATAATGAAGTTCATGTGTGGTCTCTGCTCCTCTACGGCTGTTTTGACGAGCTCATCGATTGGCCTTGTAGTTGTAATTACAAACATACCACTGTACAAGTGCCCTCGTGTGAGTTCAAGATAATTATTGATATATGTCACGAAGGCTTTTCTACCAAGGTCGCTTTTTAACCCGTCTCCTGTGTATATTACACGCTCGAACTCGTCGAAGATCAATAGGGGGTAGTAGCCCTTCCTATTTAGCTCCCTTAATACATCGAAGAAGCCAAGTATTTCTTTTTCCTCCTCTAGTTTATAGCTCTTCTCTACTTCGCCAATGATCTTTACTGCTTCCTCTAGGATTGGGAGTCTTAATTTCCAGTCGCTTCTCTCGCCAATTATATTGGGCTTTACAGCGTATGCTTCACTACTAGTATAGGTTATTAGATCTCTGAAGTAGCCCTTAAGCTCCTGTAGAAGCCTGAAATCCATTTCGCCGAGAAAGAAATATATTGGTATAACATTCTTATACTTCTCCTTATCGGGCCCTGAGACAATGTCATATACTAGTTTTCTTAAGACTAGTGTTTTACCGCTACCATAGAGACCCTCAATATAGGCAGCTGAGTAGATTTTACTGCCCCTAACAACTTCATTTAGCTCCTCGAGTAGTCCCCTATACGCGAAGCCGACGGGGCCTATGTTAATGTCTATCTTGGCGAGAATGTCCTGCCTATAGCTCTCTGCCTTGGGATAGAGCTCTATGCCTACAGTGGACATCGAGCTCTCCCATATGAAAATATTGCAAAACATCCTTATATATTTATGACATTATATGACAGTATAAGAACATTCAATACATTTACGGACAATCAAACTTATAAGTCATGTGGTAATACACATATTTGGGTGTTGGTATTGCAGACTATGCAACTCGGTTACTTAATAGCGGTGAAAAATAATAAAGTTAGGATATCTGCCCTTGAAAAGCTATTCACAAATGAGAAAAAAGCGTTAGGGATACGCAAGGCTATTTTAACCCTTCTTACCTCAATAGACAAGCAGCCAATTCCGCCAGAATACACAGTTGTATATTCTCCGGAGAATATTGGGAAAATTGTAAATGATAGATCAGTAGTGTTTACTCTCAGTAAAAAGAAACGAGAAGAAATAGCGAAGAAAGCCAATACTGTGGGTAGTGGGGAAAAGAAAAAACCAAAACAGGTGAAATCTAGGAAAATAGAGAAGGGATTGGTTAATGAGAGAGACATTGCATTAGCTGCAAACATTCTCAGGGGGTTAGGATTAATAGAGGTTTTTCCAAAGGGGAATATATGGGTTGCTGGTTTAACTATGTTGGGTAAAATAGTAAAAGACCACGTGGCCTCTTCAAGAATCTCAGATAGCAAAAAGATAGAGGCGTTACTGCTAGCTTCTCTCCCGTTTTCCACAAAGATGCGCTTGGTGTATGGATTGTACTACATATATGGTCCAGATTACGCTGGTTTCTATGCAACACTTAGAGATAAGCTCTTTGCGTATGACCCGAAGAGTAAGATTAGGTACTATGAAGGAGTGGAGAGGCTTGGCCTGGAGATCTTGTATGAAGTGGCGATGACTATGGCTGGCGAAAGTAGAATGTATGTTTCCGAGACTCAGTTATTAGTGAAGGCACTCACGGGGTATCTAGCTCAGAAGAAGTATAGTGGAGACAAGACTAGACTCAACGAGGTATTTATAACATTAAATTACTATTTAAAATATCCACACAGTAGCAAATTCGCTTATGAAGCAGGAGCCTGGGAAGCCATAACAGCAAGCAGTCCAAGAGAGCTAGATGAGGTAATAGAGAAATATAAACTGAGAAAAATACGTGGTCTCTTCGAGAAGCTGAAACAAGACTACGTTGCAATAGAATACCAATTAAGAGGACTATATGGTCTTCCCGTAAAATACTAGTCATTCCTAACCGAGTAGTCCAGTAGCTCACACCTCAATACTCTAAAAATACCACCAAAAAGCATTCGTTTTTTAAACAATAAACTGGGAACACTGTTGAAACACGTGGTTTGATCCATGGATGAATATTATGTGACGTGGCTACAGCTCGATTAACCAACGGAGGAGGATATTATTCATCAATTAATCAAATATACGCGAAACAAATCATTAGGGGTCATAGAGCTCATAAATGACTCTTGGGGCTACTTGAAGCCATTACCCGCAGGTAAGAAGTCACTTAATAAGCTGACAGGGGAAAAGCAGGAAAAGAATGGGTCTTTAGAGTATCCCACCGATAGCCCTCATTAATGATACAACCATGGTATATATGAGACCAGGGAGGACGAGAAGAGAATATCTGGGTATTCGACGACTAGCTAACGCGAATCCTCTGCGACTAGGCATTGGGGGGTTAATGATTTGTGATTGGCTCTATGGGTCTGTGAGTTTACTCGATAGGATACACGGGGATGATCACGAGAACGCGAGAAACATAGAAGCACTAGAACCGTGTCAGAAACACATGAATGCCATACCAGTAGACACGATGGTGTATAGGTCAGTAGACTACGAGGAAGAGTTAAAGCTCTAATTATACAAATAAATCTCACCCCCGGAGTGAGAGAAGCCCTTTGGGAAACTAAACGTGTATGGTATTCGGCGTAGATCACTCCACCCTATTGGTTTGTTTATTCTATCTGGATTTCCATAACGACAAAGCCTCTAACACCATCTTGATCATCCCAAAACCTATTAAATTCCCTCTCATCTCTCGTGTCTGACCTCCTCCCCGCCCTAAAGGGGCGAGGGTTCCCTTTAGGGGGTTCACTGGTTCCCCGCATCTATTCGGGTTTACATCTGTCATCTGCAGGGCAGTCGGGGTGGTCAGAGATCCCCCCCATTTCAACTTGTTTAGTGGTTGCAATCCCCGCATCCCACATGGGCTTAGGGGCAACCACGACCATTAACTCATCACCAGAGAACAAATAAAATAAAAGAGTTTATAAGCCTTTCTACACCATCCCCGCCTTGAAAGGCGGGGCTTTCAGTTGTAAAAACCGTATTTGAGCTAATAGGAAA
>JAJHRV010000010.1 GCA_020833525.1 Thermosphaera sp. | reverse complement strand
GACTATGTTTAGTGGAGCATTTTTAACCCAGGATTGATCTAGGCATGCCTTAGCTAGTTCACGGGAGTAGTCACCCTTCTTTAACGGTATTAAGCTATGTTCGTATTCACTATACTTGTAAATACCGGGCTCGACACCGGAAACTCTGCTCGCGAAGATAAATACCTCTACGGGATATGTTGCTCCAGCTGATGGGACGACTCTCCTCTCTTCACTAATTAATCCATATGTCGACCACAGGATCTGAGATAGTTCCTTTAAATCGATCTCCCCTCTCGAATACCTCCTCACACTTCTTCTCTTCAATAGTAACTGTGATAATGGTATGCTTTTATCTGGATCTGGGAGTTTAATGCTCTCCATCTCCACCACGTGTTACCTATATATTAAGTCCAACTTTAATCCATGATAATGAGGAGGGGTAGCGATTGAAGCTTCTACTTTCGGATGTATTATCAGAGGAGGCAATGAGAAACCTTGAGAAATACGTAGAGTCAATAACTAATGCATCAGGGAAATTCACAGAGGCTGTGCGTCTTTTAAATGACGTCAAAATTAGTGAATCTCAAAGTAGCTTTAGCCAAGTTGTAAAACTACTCGATCAAAGCGGTAGGTATAAAGCAATGCTAGAGGATGAAATCGCCAATTCAAGCCTAGACCCCGGATTCAAAGAGGAATTGCTATCGCTAATTAATCAAATTGACGAAGTCGGCGACTTAGTTAAAGAATCTGCACGGGAATTCACAATTCTCCCATTCCTCGAGATACCCATACAGCTTAGAGAGGGTTTATTAAAACTAACGAGAACAGTCTCAGAGATGATAAGCGATCTCTCTGAGTCAACTAAGGCGTTAATTATGGGTGAGTATAGTAGAGTAGACGCGTTCGTCGAGAGACTTATAGAACTCGAGGAGAAAGCAGATGAATTGGAATTAAACAATAGAGCAATGCTACTATCCTTCAGTGAGAAGATAAAACCACACGCACTTCACTTATTAATACATGACTTAAACTCAATACTCGAGAACACTGCGGACTCATGCGCGAAAACAGCTAGAAGAATAAAACTACTAGTAGTAGCGTGGCTTGGGGGAGTCTCCTAGCTTTAGCTCCATTATTCGTATGGATCGCTGAGACTACAGTCCCTGTGGAATAAGTTAACTATATGCTATGCATGTTTATTCTAAATAGTGGTTTTTCGAGGAAAGTAGAGTAAAAGTATTCGGCTTCCCTGATCTCGAAGGAAAGGGCTTTAGGGTTGCGTGTATTCTCGGGATCATGGCTTCGCTTATGCCATAGTTCTTTTATTTCACGTATTATATAATACACATGGGGTTTGTATTGTATAGGCTTCTATACCCACTTAGGACTTATTTAATTGTCTCAGGTAGAATTGGAGAAGAAGTCAATGTAATGACTGCGGATTGGTTGACCATAGTATCTGCTAATCCATTCCTCATCGCAACTGCAATTGCTCCAACGCGCTACACGTATAAATTGATCAAGAAATATGGAGAGTTCGTTGTGAGCGTTCCAAGTGTGAATATGCTTAGAGATGTATGGATTGCTGGAAGCGAGCATGGACCTGGAAAGTTGTCGAGAACAGAGTTTAAATTCACTAGAGCTAGGAAAGTGAGTACCCCCATAATTGAGAATGCTCTAGCAAACCTAGAGTGTAGAGTTGTAGGGGAGCATGTATACGGGGATCACGTATTATTCATAGGCGAAGTTTTGGCTACACACTACAGGGAGAGTGCATTTAAAGACAATGAGCCTGTTCTAGAAGCTGGCTTCTTAGCTCACATAGCGTGGAATAAATTCACTACGTTCCAAGGGGTATTTTATCCACCGGAGAAGTAGAGTTATTTTGTTAAATCGAGAGTAGTTGAGGATATTAATATAGGGTTTCTTGATTACGATTGGTGTTTTTATACTTCGAGAATAAATATATGCTTGGTGAGAGGCTCTGCCTAGACCAGACTATTATAAGTTCACGTCAAGTAGGGTAAACCTCGTAGAGCCTAGTCCTATAAGAGTCATGGTTTCGAAGATCGCTGAGAAATCAAAAGTGACGAGGGTTATAAGCTTCGCTGCGGGTGACCCGGATCCTGATGTAATACCTAGAGCTCTCTACGCTAATTTAGCGAAAAGGGTTTTCGAGGAGGAGCGGAAATCTGTTACATACTCGCCAACGGAGGGTATACCAGAGCTACGTGAGGAGATAACTAGGTTCATGGGTATGTATGAGGGCGTCGAAGCATCTCCAAGCGATATTATAGTGACCGTTGGTGGCTCTCAAGCACTTGACTTAATTGGTAAGTTGATGATGGATCCAGGCGATATAGTGATTGTTGAGAATCCATCATATGTGAATACACTGCTCGTTTGGAAACCATATGGTGTGAGATTAATTGGCATACCAATGGATGAGAATGGGATGGACACTCATTTACTAGAGTCTAAATTAAGGGAGTTGAAGGCTGATGGTAAGTTTCCAAAATTAATATACACTATTCCAACTGGTCAAAACCCAACGGGTATTACGATGAGCCTGGATAGAAGGAAGCACCTCTATGAAATAGCTAGTCAATATGATTTACTAATAGTGGAGGATGGAGCATACAACCAATTAGTATATGAACAAGTTGAGGTTAAGTCAATTAAATCGATGGATGTAGAGGGGAGAGTCATATTCGTGGGAAGCTTTAGTAAAGTCCTGGGTACCGGCCTTAGAGTAGGTTGGCTGCATTTACCAAGGGAACTAGTAGATGTATTTAAAGCAACGAAGGGTCCTGCAGATATGTGTGCACCAGTACCATCCCAGCTAATAGTATACAGGATCCTCAGAGAGGGATTATTTAAAGAAATCAAGGAGAACGCTATTAAGGCATATAAAGAGAA
The DNA here is from genome assembly GCA_020833525.1 of Thermosphaera sp. Lineage (GTDB taxonomy): Archaea > Thermoproteota > Thermoprotei_A > Sulfolobales > Desulfurococcaceae > UBA285. The sequence goes on along the minus strand of JAJHRV010000010.1, from coordinate 18,711 downwards.
GAGGGATTTAATGCTAGATGCAATAGATAAATACCTACACGTAATCAAGCACACTCATCCAGTTGCAGGAATGTTTATATTCCTATGGCTACCAGAGCACATTGACGGCTGGAGACTAGCGGAGGAGGTATTGGAGAAGAAGGCTGTTGCAACAATACCTGGTGCGCCATTCTACACTGATCAAACCGGTAGGAACACTCTTAGATTAAACTTCTCAATGGCCCCGAGGGATTTGATTGATAGGGGAGTTAGAGACCTATCAGAGTTCATTAAGTGACTTTTTTTACTTCAAGTCTCCGCAAATAGGGCAGTTTGGATTCCTATACACATTCACAACTGTAAACTCCATTTTTAACCCATCATACACTATTAGCTTGTTGAGAGCTGGTTTACCAATACCAGTAATGATCTTTAGTGCCTCATTCGCCTGCAAACTACCGAGTACGCCGGGTGTGGGGGGCAAAACAGGTATTTTACTAGGCGTAAGGGGAGTTCTTGGGACTATACACTGGAGGCATGGAGTTACACGTGGTACTACAACCATTAATTGACCGTAAAACCCCTGTATACCCGCGTGTACTAATGGCTTATTGTGCTTGACGCAGACTTTATTTAATACCAGCCTAGACTCCCAGTTATCTAGCGCGTCGATCACTAGATCCACTTCACCCACTAGTTTATCAAGGATCTCCTCACTAGCCCTCGCCTGTATGGGTTTGATTGAGACCCATGGATTAAGCCTCCTCAGCTTCTCAGAGGCTACAGTAACCTTTGGTTTACCTATATCGCTTGTATCGTAGAGTATTTGCCTATTTAAATTACTCAACTCTACTACTCCCTCATCCAATAAGACTAACTCGCCAACTCCAGCGGCAACAAGGTATAGCGAGACAATAGAGCCTAATCCACCAACTCCAACAATTAACACCCTCGCCTTCTTAAGCTTCTCCTGGCCCTCGACTCCAATTACACTTATTTGACGATCATACCTTGCAAGCTCCTCAGGGTTAAGGCTCATACACTACACCAATATGGATTTTAAACCCTGTGCTCATATATTAAGTGTAGTGATGAAGCCCTGCCGCAGGTGAATTGTGATCCACGTGAACCCCTGTCTGATTTACTTTAACCTATGAGAATGAGTAGGAGTACACCGGTTAACACTATTACTGATGTTAGATATAGAAGTAAGTCTCTACTACTCCACTTCGTTAACTCATTTCCCACATGGAATCCATATAGGATATAAGCCTCTGCAAGCCCCCTGGCAGTGTAGAATGTGAGTAGTATTAGTGGAGTAACTACTTTGTATAGACGCTTATTACCATACTTAAGCTTAATTGTTGTGTACGCTTCAGAAGTATATATTATTATGAGTGGTGTTTGTAGTAGTGTGAGACCCATTATCAACGATGCGTTCTTGAAGCCAAGTCTATTCATTAACCCGCCCCACTCTCTAATAGAGACAAGTTGTAGGAGGCATGAGAAAGAAGTGAATAATGCGTAGACATACATTGTTCCTGATAATACCGAGACGGGATCCTGCCTACTCCAACCCAGGAGCCCGCTCACTAGATATGTGAATAGCGCTATACCTGTGAAGAACACCAGTAGTATCATTCCTCTAACTATGTTTTTAAATCCCTTGAACATTGAAATAGTGATTAATGCCATTATAGTAATGTATGAAAACCCCAGTATACTTGCTACTCCATCTAAGTAGAGCCTAGTCAATGTAGAGGCTACTAGTAGTATAGAGGCGTGGGAGAGCCTTGAGATTGTACTGTACTCCTCTAGCTTCTTAGAGTATATAAATAGATTTGAGAAGTCCCTAATTGCCCAAGCCACGCTTGATCTCCTCATATATTATTGAAGCCCACTTAAGGCTACTGGTGGGGATTTGGTTGAGGGGTTTTAAGGATCCCTCTTCGAGGACATATAATTGGCTCCACATGGAATTCCCTATAGCGTCTAAATTGCTAGTGGCGAGTATGAATGTTGAATTAGATGATGAAATATAGTCAATTAATTTAGCTCTATCTATATAGGTCAAGCCGGAGAATGGCTCATCTAGTAGTATTATATCTGCACCCGATAGTCTAGCTATTAGTATAGCTAGTTTGACCATTTGACCATGACTGAGAGTAAATGGCGATTCATCAATGAATAGTCCTAGTTCTCTACAGTTCCTCAATCCCTCCTCTATGCATTGACTACCTCTACTCCAAGCTCTACAGATCTCAATGATCTCTTTGCCTATGGTCTCCTCGGTGAAGAATAGTGGTATATTCTGTGGTATGTATATAGCCCTGCCAAGCCTCTCCACTCTCCCCCTGCTGGGTTTTAGGTAGCCGGCTAGTATTTTAAGTAGTGTTGTTTTACCCGACCCATTCAATCCATATATTAGTATTGATTCGCCCCGCCTCACTTCAATGTTGACGTTATTCAACACTATTCTACCATTATATTTCTGCGTGATATTCAATGCCCTTAGTACAGTATCACCTATTTCTCTAACTCTCCTTTCTCCATCTATTACAGCTGGGTCTAGTCTCTGTCTTGTAATTCTCAGTGTTTTATCCGTTACATCGTAGAGTCTACCATTATCTAGTAGGTATATTCTGTCAAACAACCTAGCAATCGGTATAAATCTATGCTCTAGAACTATTACTGATTTACCCAGGTACCTCAACACTCTGAGTACTTCTTGGAAATCCATAATCCCCCTATCATCAAGCCACATTAGAGGCTCATCGAAGACCAGTAGCTCTGGGTCTGGGATTAGGGCTTTTGATACGGCAACTCTCTTGGCTTCACCACCAGATAACTCAAGGAAGTATTTATCTAGTAGACTGTGTAATCCAAGTGCTTCAACAACTCGCTTGAATGCCCTCGTAGCGTGTTTTCGTGAGCCAGTGACTCTTAGTGCATAGTTGTAGAGGTCCTCTCTAACGATGTGTGCTGTGAAGTGTAAGTATGGATTCTGCCCAATTACGTGTATGTATTTATGTAGTTCGCTTAATTTAATATCACTCAGTCTCCTACCGGACAAGTAGATCTCTCCACTAACCTCTCCTCCGTAAATTAAGTCTGCAGTCTTCGAGATTACTCTCGCAAGAGTCGTCTTGCCGGAGCCAGTGTCCCCAATTATAATTACATGTTCCCCCCTGCTCACTACTAGATTTAAACCCCTAAGTACTAAGCCTCTTCCCGGATACCTATAGTATAAGTCCTTAACTAATAGAGTGTAATTACCGGTGTTCAAACTAGATAACCCGCTTTCCTCAGAACCCTTATTGTCTCTACAGCCATAGTTGAAACTATTAATCCTATGCTGGCGTTGAATATCCACACGTGTGGCATAAGCCCTAGAGTCATTGCAAAGGCCTCATCGTAGTTTCCAGCCCACCTAGCAATGAGGAGCCAGTGTGGTGTAACTATTAAATTGAGTATAGTCATTGAGGCAACCCGGACTAGAGTTGACACAGCAACCCCTCTAAACTCCCACCTTCTCTCCACCTGCTTTCCCCGGGTAATAATTACTAGTGGTATACACGTCGAAGACTCTGCCAGTACCTTCATGGCCATTCCAATGGGGTCGAGTCCCATGGCTATACTTACAACTAGGAATACCGATATTGACGCTGTGTATGTTTTGAGGGATAAGTATGCGATTATGGCTAATGGAACCCCTGATAGATCATACTTAAACACGGGGAACGCTGGGTATGGTATCTCGAAGAACTTAAGTTTCAACACTATGGCGAGCGCTGTTAATCCAGCTACTGCAAAGTAGCTTGGGGAGCGTGTTTTACCTATGTCCCCTAGGGTTGAATTATCGCGCGCCATAAGCACACCTATTTTCTACTGATTCAAGAGATCGCGGTTTAAAAACTAGCGTAGGCGAAAAATTTATAAATCCTCGACAAAGGCGCTTTTTAGCTACTTGGTCGTCAATATGTTATATTGGTGACTGGTTTATTGGATGACCACCTAGAGTTTTTGAAGTCTAGGAGGAGTATTAGGAGGTTTAAGAGAGATCCACCACCGTTAGAAATGATCCTGAAGGCTATCGATGTAGCTAGGTATGCTCCGAGCGCCAGGAATAGCCAGCCATGGAGATTCATAGTTGTAAATGACCCATTGTTAAAGGATAGATTGGCGGAAATACACCCCTGGGCGAGACCACTCAAGGAGGCACCAGTAAGTGTTGTCGTAGCATGTCATGTCGATGAGTCACCTACTTCATACATGCTTGACTGTGCAAACGCCATTATATACCTCCTACTAGCACTACACGCGCTAGGTCTTGGAGCAGTATGGATACAGGCTTTAAGGAACGTTGAGGAATTGAGGACCCTGCTGAATATTCCAAACAATGCTATTCCAGTAGCGGTTATCGCTATTGGGTATCCAGATGAAAAACCCGAACCTAGGCCGAGAAGGCCGATGAGTGAAGTAGTATTCCTAAATAAGTACGGTCATAGATTGATCTAGTCACTACATTAAAATTCACTCTAGTAGGCTACGTTATCGCACACATCACGGTAAATCCTCCAGGAGGCGTTTCAGAGTATTATAGAGTGTCGAGGATGCTGAAGAATCCCTTCATGAGTAGTCTAAGTGCTTGTACTCTCCGTATTCCGTGAGGGTTAATAAATACCTCATAAGTAGGGGTATGTAGCCGGGAGTGAGGGGGGAGAGTAGACAGCGACTTCCTCGCTCTTGATCACCGAGGATACCGCGAATATAGATAATGCAGCGGCTATTACGCACAAGCCTGCCATTACTGATGTATTTATGTATAGGCCTTTATAGGTAAATGATGCCATCACCTCTTCGCCTCTAGCTACAATGCCTCCACCGACTCTAACGCTTACAGTATGCATTACACCACTCGCCTCGACTAATACGCCGTGTTCATCGTAGAATCCATTATAGTTAGTTATTATCACGGGTACTTGGACTCCATAAATCCTTACAGTGTATTCTAGTCTACTAAACTTAACGCTCTTTGATGCCAGTGTTTCATTGTATACAAGTGGAAGTAATCTATTAGTTACAATTCTAACTTTTTCGGTAGTTATTGGTGTTGGAGTTATGTCGAGTGGATTAATCGATATGTAGAAAGACTCGGCTTCTCCATTAGCTGATACAGTGGCCTGGTACACTATTGTATTCGAGGAGATAAATGTTGAGTATAGAAATCCCCCCGTGATCACCAATAGAAGTATTATTAGTGTAATCTTGGCTACTTTACCAAGAGCCTTCGGCTTCACCACTTGTATTCCCAGATACTCATATAGGTATCTAAGCACGTGCTCTAAGTAACTAGGTGGCTTCACTCCTGGTTTATATAGGTGTGGTATGAGGAATAAGCCCATTACGAAGCCCCCTACGTGTGCAAAGTATGCGACTCCACCTAGCCTAAAGTACCCGTAGATCACTTGCGTAGCGAACCAGAATATTAAGAATGCTGAGGCAGATAGATTGAAGCATAGTGGGATGAAGAAGTAGAATAAACACATTGATAGCCTAGTGTATGGGAACATCAATAGATATGCTCCAAGAACACCACTGATCGCGCCAGATGCCCCTACAGCGGGGATTGCTAGAGACTCGTATCCTCCAATGGGTATAAATGCTATGTGGAATAATACAGCTGCGAGACCGGATAAGAGGTATAAAGCTACAATCTTGCCGTGCCCAATAATGCCTTCCACACGGTTCCCAAAAATCCAGAGGAAGTACATGTTGAAGAATATGTGGAGTATATCCGCGTGGACAAACATACTTGTCAAGATGCTTAATAATGCTTTAACGGGGTCTGTGAAGAAGTATATTGGTTTAAACCCGAGGGATTCAATTGATTTCTGCGAGGAGTATAGTAGTGGAATGTAGCCCATGGATGTGTATATAAATACAATAACGTTGACTACTGTAATAAACATAATTACTAATGGCCTATACCTCCTCCCAGTGAATTCGCCCCCACCTGGGATGATTACCAACTAGTACACCATTGTATTGTGTCATTATGGATTTATTGCGTTGGAGTTAATAAATGAATCACTGTGAAACCTATCTATATATAAGCTCATTAAATCTATATAGATTATTGAATTGGTGCTTCAACATGAAGAGATACACTAGGAGAGTTCAATTCACGGGTAAATCAACCTACATAGTTTCACTACCTAAAACATGGGTTGTTAGACATGGGTTGAAGCCGGGTAGTCAAGTAGTTGTAGAGGAGAGAGGAGGGATCGTCGTAGTGAAGCCTATGGATTCATCAATTCCTAGGAGTAGGTCGCTAGCTATTTCAATAGATAAGAAAACCAATATAGATTCAGCTATAAGAATGGTTATTGCAGCTTACATTATGGGCTATGATGTAATAGTATTGAAAACAAGTGACTACGTTAATCCATTAATTAGAAACACCATTAGAGAATTAATAGTCAAAAAATTACCCGGTGTAGAGATCATTGGTGAAGATGAAAAAGAGATACGATTGCAAGTACTACTCAACACAACTAGTATTCCAATACAAGACATACTCAAGAGACTCGTAAAAGTAGTATACTCTGTAGTGCAAGACGCATGCATGACTCTAACCGGCAGTGGAGAAGTCTCTGCAGATGAAGTCGTAAAAGAAGATGATAGTGTTGACAGAGTGTACTTCTACGCTATAAGAGCACTAAACATGGCTGGTGAGGGGGATATCGAGACGAGTCAAGTCTATGATGTGAAAGAACTACTAACATATAGATCCCTCAGTAAACTCCTCGAGAGAATAGGGGATCACGGGGTGAACATCGTGAGGAATGCAGCAATTATACAGTCTCATAGAAGCCTAGTAGAGGAGGTGGGAGAACTATGCAATAGCGCATTAAATATATACCTAAAAGCCACAAATGCATTCTTCGAATTCGACTACAATTCGACTAATGAAATAGACCAGGAGATCAGGGAACTGAGAGAGAAGGAAAGAGCTCTGCTTGGAAAATACATTAATATACTCAACCCTAAAGAACTAATACCACTCCTCTCAGTACTAGAGAGCGCGAGGAGAATATCGGAGTACTCTAGAGATATAGCAGAGCTAGCTATAGATATAAACATATATAGGACAATGACGGGGATTAGTGAAACTAGTACACTGGCTGAAAATAATCCACCTAGCTAACTCATTGTATTATTGAGGTTAAAACCAAATTGTCTACAGTGGTTCTAACCCTGTATTCCGCTTAGATCCAGACATGGCAAAGTACTTATACTACCTCGCGAGTGCTGTGACAGGCACTCCAATAGCTAACACTGTAATAGCTTTGGATATCACCATCCACGTGTAGGCACTTGGAGCAACGCTCTCAAGTTGACTAATTAACCCCTCACCTCATACAGGTAAAACTACGCTAGATCACCTTTGTTTGCTTCATGTGATACTATAGCCTCATCTAACTCCAATGTAACGTTACTAGTATTCAACCCCATAGACCTCAAACTAGACAACCTATTAACCAGCCCCCTACTTTGGAGTCGAAATCCTCGGTATTAACCATAGAAACGTGAACTATGGAGACTACGAGTATGACTAGGGCTATTGTAATCCAAGCCCTTAACCCATAGATCCATGCTTCATAAGAATACAATGAGAATTTTTATATTCACCTAGCGAGTGGGTTGTGAAACAATGAATCCAGAATCTTGGAGAACTCTAGATATAACTGAGTACTTGTATGCTAGGGCATTGGAGTGGATGAGCACTATGGAGGATCCCTCTCCAACCTTCTCCCTTAATGATGCTGAAATAGCTAGTCCAAGCTCCTTGTAGTAGCTCTCTAAGTCTCCTATGATTCCACGGGCTTCTCCAAGCATGATCAACCTCCTTCTTCTCCAAGATTGGTAGTTGTAAAGTGACTGTAAACCGTGTTTTTGTATAATGGTATTTAATGCTGCAATAATGTCTACTAATTTCCCGTTGATATAATATATGTCGCCTTCCGGGAGTTTGAGGAATAAATGTGTGTTTATTAATGGGCTTTGTCTCGATAAACTCCTCAATAACTCACTATATAGTGTACTCACTAGTAAATCTAATTCGCGTTGATTGGTTGAGGTTAAATCTACATATAAAACCCTAGAGCCTCTCCCACCACCACCCTCCTTGATCTCTCTAGCATATAGCCTCACGTAAACATTCTCTAAGTCCTCTCTACGTAAACTCTTCTTCCAGTGTATAATCTTAGGAGAGTCTCCAAGCATGTACTCCCTCACACCAATATACTCACCGGTATGTGACTTAGCGGCTAGCCTAGAGAGGTGCTTCTCTATCTCCCTTAATATGTAGCGTGCAATTAGAAACCACAATGAAGTCTTTTCTCTTCTTTCTCCAACTTCTCTCTCTGCACCTGTGGGTTCTGTAGCGGAAAGGGTTTTATATAATTCCTCGCTGGTTGTTAATATTAGGTCGCTTTCTCCACTACCTCCAGCTCCTTTCCCAATTAAACCTACTTGTCCAACTCCTTCAACTCCTCTTGATCCACCGGTCTCTCCCTGAAGGAGACCCCTGATAACGACTTTATGTACTTTCGGGATAGATATGTAGGCCATATACTTCTCCAATACTTTTTCAGCTCTCTTCACCATTGTAGAAGCCCTCAATAGGGTTATGTATTTAAGAGCGTATGGACCATGGGTTAACTTCGCTAAGCCCTTCAAATCCTCGAGGAAAACGCCTACGTGTAGCTCATTTAGCCCCACGTACTCGAAGTCTCTGGATAATTCGGCCTTTACTTCGTTTATAGCTGAGCCCTCCTCTACTACTTTACCAGACTCTAGTATCTTATACCTAAACGCACCCGGGCATTTAATCAAAACAAAATACTTAGCTTGCTCATCTAGGTAAATAGTGCTCTTATCCTGGTAGACCTCCACAGTGGACTCTCCCAGTCTCAAGTTCTCCCTTATGGCGAGAAGTAGGTATACTAATAGGATGATCGATACTTGGACAAGTGTTAATGGGTTGAGGATGTATAGTGGTGTACATAGTAGAATCACTGCATAGAAGGAGTTTGCAATGTTGTCACTGGACTCCCTATATAGTGTTAAAAAACCCAGTAGTGAAACAGCTGAAGATAAGGATAGAAACAAGTAATTCCTCCCGTAGGAGATGAGACACGAGGATATAAATGAAGTTGCAAACGCGACGTGCTGATCGCCGAATAATGTGAGTAATGTGAATACGGGGATTAGTAAAAGCACGTAGACTGCATCTTGAATCGAGGTATTGAATACGTAGAGAACTATTGCTAGTGTTATAATGCCCGATGTTATTAATCGACTCAACTTAATGTTTCTTAAGTGTAGCTCTATATACATAGATAACCACCATTAAGACTAATGCGATTATTGAAATGTAAATAGATGAAACCCCTCGTGGGGTATTTACAATTAATTTAAAGTATAGTAAGTAGTCTTGTTTGCAGAAGGATTGATCTAGTAGGATCTCTCTACTCCCGCGGAGCACTTGGAGAAACCCCATATTATAGTTATACACGTTGTTTGTAAATACCCCAAGTGCAGTGAAGATGATTAATTCCCCATTCCCAATCAATATTCTATATGCTACAGGAAACCTGTTGATCTCCTCGCCTGCATCATATGCATTATTGGGTAATTCATCTATATATGAGTAAGGAGATGAGTAAGCAATTGGCTCTACTTGAACGCCTCCACGGGTTTCAGTCACTGTTATTGCGTATGGTGAGTAGATCACTATTGATGTATTATACGTATTTAAATACACAATGACTTCATCGGGATTATTCATATTAAATACAGGGTCTATAATCCTACCCCTATACTCAGCTATGACGCCGAAATACTCTAGAATGCTCTTCAATGCACTCCACGAGCCATATACTAGTATCAATCCTCCATTTCCAGCGAAGCTTTGTAGCTCGGATAATTCACTCTCTTTCAATGGAGAGTCTCTGGCGATGATCAATAGTGAATTTAGAGAGTTATAAATCCCAAGGTTCTGCAAACCGAGGATCCAGGTGGTGGACTTAGCGATCTCGGATTGCCCATACTCCCCTGGATCTAAAGCATAGTAGTCGCGTCTAGCGGGGATAATAGTGGATAAGGCTAATCCTATGAGAGCTCCTAATACAATAGCGTAGAGGAGTATAATCTTAGGCTTCTTTCTCAACACTACTTAAAACACCCTCGTATAATTCAATGGCTTCTCTTAAATCTGGTTTTGAACTTGAATAAAGATCTCTCTCAACTAGCTGTAGTAGACGCTGTAGGAGTTCTCGTGTTTGCCTTCTCTTAATTAATGGAGCAACCACGAATTCAAAGTGTTCTCTCAGGGTCTCGGATGGCTGTGGAAGTCTCCTTGCGATCTTTCTAACGAGGTCATAGTAAATAGCGGCTATTCTAGACCCGAGTCCGAGGGCATAAGGTGTTAATAATTCATTGAAGACTCTATGAGCCGATCCTAGGGGCCTTGGCCGTGGGGAAAACCCCCCGCTTCTCAACATTAAAACAAATACTTTCTCGTGCTCCCGTAAAATAGCAGTGAATAATGAGCCTACAGCGACTAGGATTAATATTGAACTAGCGTTGATCACTATTATAGTCTCTGAGTATTGATATGTGTCATAGATCAATAGTGGATCCTCTATTGTAACATACAGGTTCACTATTGATATAGGTAGTATTGAAGCCTGCAGTATATAAAGGTTTCCAACAGAGACCGGGGCTTCAACGCCTCTAATACTAGTTGAAAGTGCTATCTTAGATGTAAGACTTCTGTTACCCAAGTTGGTTAAAAGCACCTGGATACTCCCATCCCACGTCAAGTAAACTTGTGAAGCCTTGATCTCGACGGGGGGATATCTCGGCTGGACGATTACAGGTCTCTCGAGGCAGTATGGAAGAGTTTTCTCACTGGCGTTTACGCAGAGCTTCAGCGTATTTTTACCAATCGAGAAAGTAGATTCATCAACATATACTGTGTAATTCACAGGCGACTCCCCTATAGTAATTTCCCCAAGAATGGTCTCGTTACTGGAGTTCTTTACGGTTAAAACCCCCTCGAGTCTACCAGAATAGCTAGAAATCGTTATGTTCAGTAAATCCCCTTTTTGAGTAATAGAGGGGCAATCAATAACTAATATAGGGTATGAATAACTCGTGGTTATGAATCTATATAATCTCGCCTCCACGCCACTACATAGAGCTTTAATAATAACTGTGAACTTTACGTAGCCAGTGGTCTTCAAGTAGTCTTTGACTAGGTATGCATATGGCACACTAATGAGCGTGTAGCACATTGATCCACTGCACTCGAAGTTGTTTTGGTATAAGGGGACTCCATAGATCCCGAGTATTGCAGTGGTTGGAGTACAAGTGGAGTTTTTGACTATGGCTTCAATTAACACCTCTTCACCCGGCTCATAGATCTTGTCGGTGATGTTGATTGAGATCGCCTCATGACTCATTGATAACTGCTTGATTAAATCCTCAACTCTACTCTTTAAGTAAATCACTCTCAGTGACAACCTAGCAACAATGGCATATGAAGCCTCAGGGTCACGGCTACAAGATTGTAGTTTCTTAGCATACTCGTTGACTAAGTCTAGGTCTTGGTAAATACTGTATAGTTTTGAGATAAGCTCTACTCTAGGCTCTTGGATAATGGTGTAGTAGTCTAGTATTGCCCTATATACTTTAACATGTAGATTCGAGTAACCAGGGTCTACGTGGATAGCTAGCATTGTATTTGCAATATCCTCTAATTCAGGGTGCATGGTCTCCGTGTAGTTTATGGCTTTTTCGAGAACTGCGAGAAGGTATGTGCAGTCTCTAACCGTGGTACTAGGTGTTTCCATGGCTGTGGCTGTGTTATTTAGTGGCACGAGTAATACAACAAGTATTATGGGAAGTAAAAGTGCTCCCTTATTCAATGCGTTAGCACCTCGTACACCCTATACCCCGCGATAACTATGAATAATGCGATTAAAGCCCCATTCAATACCCGCACTCTACGTGATGAAGTGTGGGGACGTAGAATAGCGTAGGATATATAGTATGCGAGGATGTTGAGTGATACATAGACATCTACTCTTACTTCTCCTAGTAGATATAGTGTAGTAGCGGATAATGCATTCATGAATGAGTAGAGGAGTGTAAAGAGGGCGACTCTACTCTGCAACCCTTTCCACCCTAGTGACGAGTAGTATTCCATCTGGTAAGTTTACTCTATTAATTAGCCTAGTGCAATTCATTGGAGTTATCTGTGTTATTGTAGATAGAGTTATCATTGTATATGGATCCACTGGGTATTTCACAAACTCACGGAGTTGCTCGTGTAGCCCAATAATTTGAACTCTATAAAAGCCACTCTCAGACTCTACTCTAACACTCTTGCATATGGATAGCTCATCAACCAGGATTGATCTAAGTTGATCCTCGATAGCCTTATCAGACAACTCACTGCTCAACCCTGGAGTCTCGATGGACAGTGGCTCAATAGGGATTGCAAGGTAGGGTGATCCACCTGTAAATCCTATGCCCGGGTCTACTCTCGATGGACACGGAACTTTGGAGAATACAAGTAGGTACAGGTCTCTCTTTCTAATACTACATAACTTTGAATCCAGTAAGTCTAAATCTTCAAGAGTGCTTGTAACCGCATTTACGAGTGTCCTAGTATATGACACCAGAGAAGAAATAGAGGGCTCTACTGGAGCACTACTGTAGATCACGAGTATCCCGCCAACTAAGCCCATAGAGGCTGAAACCCCTACTAATCCATTATCTCCAACTATTAATCCATAAGCCCCGAGTAGAGTTGCTAATACGACAATGTTCAATCCAAGTATTAGTAAGCGAGATGTCATATCACAATCACCAAGCCTCTGAGAGCTATATCTAGTAGTAAAATCCAATTAGCAGTTCTCTTAACTCCACTCAATATAATGATGTTTCTGAAAACATGGAGTAATAGTAGTATAGTGAATGCAAATATATTTAAATCGAGTATTGGTTGTAAATAAAGCGTGTAGAATAATGCAAGGGAGATTAGGATCTCCATGAATTTATCGTCAACCATGGAGATCACTACACACGATGAGAGAGCGTCGAGAACACCGAGCACTATATACCTCAAGGGGTTCTCTATATTCAAGTATATTGCGAGAATCATCCCCGCTAAAACACCTATAGGCATTAGAGGAGACATTATTGAGTGGATTACTTCATCATAGTAGTATTGCGTTAAGATAATAAACGTGAAAACTACTAAAGCCAAGTCTATGCTAGGCCCTATGATAGTGGAGAATTGTGTGAATCGAGAGAGTAGTGTAAGTAGACTTATCACGAGCACTATACTCCCGTAAACCGCTATTAAATTACTCCAATTCAATCTACTCCTTAGAGCTAGTGTAGAGTTGACTAATAATGCTGAGGCCACTAGACTAGTCAATAACCCCGGCTCTCCACCAACTCTGAGTAAGAGACTGGAAAATAGTAATACAAGGACGAGTATTGCTCCCAATAGGCTACTTGGGTACTGGTACATTCTTCAAAGCCTCTTCTGCAATAGCTACTGGTGTAGCCCCCTCTAACTCATACTCTTCTTTTAGCCTAAATCTATGCGCAACAACGGGTATAAACGCCTTCTTTACATCATTGGGAATAACGTAGTCTCTACCATCTATTAAAGCGAGGACTCTGCTAATACTGAGCATGTGTACAGTGGCTCTATGAGATGGACCATACTCAACGGCTCTGTGGTATCTTACATAGTTGACTAGCCTCACAATGTAGTCTAGTATGTAATCATTTACATGAACTAGTTCAGGAATTCTACTCGAGTATACTTGCACTCTCTCCGGTGTCGTCAACTGGTCCACGGGGACTGTGAGTATGTAGTCTGACCTCTTCAACACCTCTAGTTCCTCCTCGGGTGGATTATAGTAGCTTTGGACAGAGATAGCGAATCTATCTAGTAGAGTCTCCATTACCTCGAATGCCCCCTTTGCATACTTAACTGGAACCTGCGTTGCAATAACTATGAACGGTTTCCTCAATGGATAGGTTATTCCATCAACTGAGACCTGGTACTCCTGCATTGCCTCTAGTAGAGCAGCCTGCGACCTCGTTGGTGTTCTATTCAACTCGTCGAATAACAGTATATTAGTGAATACCGGGCCCTCGATGAAAATCCGCTCTCCACCCAGTCTATAGTAGTGGAATCCCAGTATATCGCTTGGCAATATATCAGGGTGTCCTTGAACTCTATTATATTTACCACCAATAGTCTTCGCTAAAGCCTTCGCTAAGAAAGTTTTTCCTGTTCCAGGGTATCCCTCAATTAGAACATGTCCACCTGAATATAGAGCGGCTAAGCAGAGTTCAACTAAATCTCTCTTACCTACATAGACCTTCGAAATCGCGGATATTAAGTCCCTGATCTCCTGGATTACACTATCCACCTCTACTTTTATGGATTCACTCATATCTATTTCCCTTTAAACTTGTATATACTACTCCATACTAATAAAGACTCGGAATATATTAAGAGGAGAAAGAGCGCGACAAATACAGCGTTTACGTATATACCAAGTGGTCCTTGAGCACCTAGATCGACAGTTCTATCTTCAACACTGGTAATTGATAAAATGTCTCTCGCTAAAACCCTAGTTAATTGACTTGGATCACCACTAGCTTGAATAGAGATCCTCGTATACAGTGTCGTAGTGCCGCCGCTAGTGGAGAGGAATACGGGTATGATCGTATACAACAATACCCCTCTCCAGCCTCCTTTCTCCAGGACTATAATTGACACTCGAGTGCCATTTATTGATTCAGACCAAGATGAGATAATGTTATAGCCCTGGAGAGTGAGGCATAATTGCCATGTATGTAGCCTAGCAGGGGTATCAACTACTTCAATATACCCCGAGTAAATACCACTGATCGTGACCACGCGTACTCTGTAAACGGCTAGTGCGCCTAGCACTCTCGTTAGGAAAGCATCATACTCCCTACTAGAGAATCTAATTAGACTATTAGAGAGGTACTCGTCGGGTTTTTGTATAAACTTCTGTGCATCATCAATCCTTATGGCGATATACTGTTCAATGCTTCCAGCTTGTGATTCTAAAAGCGCGAAGTTTACTATCCCCGTGAATATAAATGCTACTAGGAAAACGCCTGCAATGTACTCCCAGGAGGCGGTTGTAAATTCTGAAGATCTAAGAACTCTTGAGAAGAATGCTTGGAAGTGGGAGTATTTGTTAACAATGTAGAATGCAGATAGAACGGAGAGAGTGGAGTAGAGTAGGGATGGGGAGTAGTGGAATACCGTGTATGCTTGTTCAACACTAGTTCTAGAGGCTATATAAACTACTATTAAAACCCTTAAAATATTGCCTACTATACCTATAGTAAATGCCACTAGTATGGATATGGCGGCTATTATTAATTTCCTCAATGGTTTATCAATACTGAAGCTTATCATGTAGAGGAGTATGGGGACGATTGCTATGATAGAGCTAATGGTCACTATCCCCGTGCAGGCAGCTTCTACACTTAATCTAGCTACTTCACCACTGGGTGTAATGAGCTCTAACTGTGTGAAGCCAGGCATTTCGATTACTCTAACCCCAGTCAAGTAGCCGACGAATCTACCTATGTAGCGTGATAGTATGGGTGTTACTGCATCTAGAAGCCCTGCTGGGATTGGAACTAGTAGGAATGGTGTGAGTAATGGTATTATCTCACTTGGTGTGTTGAGGTCGTATATGAGTATAATGAGGGCTATGAAGAATAGTGCAAAACTCAACCCCATTAATTGAACTCTATGCTCTATGTCTATCCCCGATGTAATATAAATTGCCGCGGAGATTAGTGCTATTAGAGTTGTTAGTATCATCTTGCTCGGCCTAATTCCATATGAGAAACCCGTATACCTAACTGAGAGGTATAGGACTGCGAGTACGGAGAAGAGTGATACAATGATGTAGCTATACTCCTCGCTCCCAGCCAACTTAGTTATAGACTGAAGGAAATCTCTATAAGCAGTCTCCATTGTGAAGCCTAGGAGAAGCGAAATAATAGTAAAGCCAACAGCGAGTTTTACAATACTTTCCTTATATGCCTGTTCCAGCGTCATATTATGCACCAGCACCATACATGCACCAACGCTTAATACCTCGTGGACTAAACATTGTGTTAGATAAACACTAGATTAGTGTTTATAAATAAGGGGCTATATAAGCAATCTATTTCATTTTTAACCGCTTTAAACCCATATATCTAACGTTCAGTAAGACATCACTAGTTAACTCGGATGGATTGATTTTTAGCATTGCCAAGTCCTCCTCTAGATCCAACTCTGTGTATATTCCAAGCTCATTGAATATAAACCTAGCCTCGTCAAGTGTCTTTGTATACAGTAGTTTTTTAGCGGGCTCAACGAGATCTAGCACAGTATTAGAGTTCATGTAGAAAGTCATTGTATTGAACAACGAGATCTCCACTACTCTCGAGCCCCTTCTCAGCGGTATTTTACCCCTAACCCCTCGATAAGCGAGTAGAGGTATTCTAGAGGCTTCACCATCTACATACTCAAGTATCTTCTCAAGGACTAGTGCATCATGCATACAAATAGAGGAAACCCCGAGTAAACCCCCTCTAGTTGCTACTTCGTCAATTCTCCTTAGTAAGTAACTCGTAGGCAACTCTCCATCACTGCCAGGGGAGTGGACAGCTACAATGCCGTTTACCCTGGAGAGAGCCGCCAATCCAACCCAGTCGGCGAGAGGACTCCACAAGTCATCTTCGAGTCCATTTGCTAGTACATCACCTCCCACATCTACACCAATCACGAGATCCACTCTTTCATCACTAATAATGTTGGTAAGTCCTTTAACATAGCCCTCAACACCACTATACATGTCGACAATGTACACCTCTCTACCTGGGGCACGCGAAGCCTTAACAGCTTGGGGTATAACTAGTCTCCCACCTCGTGTAGCGTATGAATCCTTATTTACAAGTATGTAATGATCCCCGCGCTTAGAGGGATTTTCTACTTCACTTAGTCTAATTGGACCTGGGACTGGATCATATATGTACCTCTTCAACGCGATCGAGGCAAGTACAGTGGTATGACCCATTCTCTCTAGGGAGTTAGCAATTATGGATGCAGATGCAATGTCGCCTCCTCCCCCAATTGCTATAACGAGTATTCTCTTCTTACCCTCAAGCATACAGAACAATGCCACCACCCCCGTGTCCTGTAGTATAAGATAAGCGATTGAGCCCGAGGTATAATATCTCGAGTACTAAATAAACAAGCTATGGCTTATAGTATAGCCAGCACTTGACAGATCTACCCTCATTGACCATGATTAGAGGTGGTTCTTCGATCTTGCACTTATCCATTGCGTATGGGCATCGAGGGTGTAGCCCACATCCCCTAGGTGGATTACTGGGGTCGCCGATCTCCCCTTTCAAGTAAACTTTCTCGAGTCCTAGTTCATCGCTCAGTAATGGTATAGCACTAAGCAATGCCTTTGTGTAGGGGTGTAGTGGGTTTTTAACAACTTTCTCCGTAGGGCCTTCTTCAAACAACTGAGCAAGGTAGAGTACTCCAATTCTGTTTGTTATTAGAATTAAGAGAGCAATGTCGTGTGTTATGAACAGTAATGACTGCTCATATTTCTCGCAGAGGTCTAGTAGTAGCTTTATAATTGATGTTCTTATAGATGCGTCGAGATTACTGGTTTGTTCATCGGTAACTATGTATTTAGGTTTAAGAATCATGGCTTTTGCAATAACAGCTCTCTGTAGTTGACCACCGCTCAGCTCGCGGGGTCTCCTAGTGAAGAACTCCGTTGATGTGTGTAAACCCACTTCTTCGAGGGCTCTATGTGCTTGCTCAACTGCCTCGTCCTTTGATAATTTATAGTGTATTAACAGGGGCTCTACGAGTGCTTCTCCAATAGTCTGTATTGGATTTATAGCTCCATATGGATCTTGAGGGATCAACTGCATCTCTCTCCTCAAATACCTCAACTTACTCTCCGGTAGTTCCGTGATATCCAATTTCCCATAGAAAACCCTCCCCTTCGTTGGCTTGTATAGTCTAATTGATATACGCCCTATTGTTGACTTCCCGCCCCCGCTTTCACCTACAAGTCCATATATCTCTCCCCTCCTAACCTCTAAGGATACTCTATCCACTGCTCTAATTCTACGCTTCCTCCCAAATATCCTAGCTTCAAAATCCATTGTTACGTCAACTAGTTTTGAAACTACATCCATGGATTCCACCTATATAGATGGCACTTGAAGCTAATCCAAACTATCATTGTGAGTACACGAAGACAAAGAAAGTAGTTATAAAGTTCTACCGTGATGCAACAGCTCTAAGACTAGCTCTCGAGACGGGAGAGGTTGATATTGCGTGGAGGAGGCTGAGACCCTAGGACTACGTGGATTTATCAAAGAACCCCAATCTCGTTGTTAAGTCTATACCCGGAACCTTTATAAGGTACATTATTATAAACACTAAGATGCCACCTGTAGACAATGTTCTAGTTAGGAAGGCTATTGCCGCGGCAATCAATAGATCGGAGATCGCGGAGAAAGTATTCTTTAACACTATGACGGCACTCTACAGCTTAA
>JAJHRV010000062.1 GCA_020833525.1 Thermosphaera sp. | reverse complement strand
CATAGAGCAAATAACTGGTGTTAAAGCAAGAATTATTTTTGAATAAAATGCTCATAGCTCTACATCCACTAATCTCTGAAAACTAAGTTCTCTTTAAAAACCTCTCTTAAGACTATGGAGGCGTAGAAACCAGGATTTAGCTCGAACTCATAGATCAAGTCATGATCAGAGCACAGTAGATTGTTCCCTCTGGGTATGAAGTAGCCAACCCTGTAGAAACAAGGTAGTTTCGAGGAGTTCGCGATTCCAACTCCCTCAGATTTAAATACTTCACTGTAGAGAGTAATGGAGCCTGGGCAACCGGGCATTGGTATCTCGGTTGACAATCCACTAAATCCCGTTGACTCAATGATCTTGTTTAAGGCGAGATTGTATAGATAGCTAGCGTAGGCATCAATTAATAATCCACGAGTTACGCGTATTAGTTTCTCAACTCCACTATTAATACTCGAGGAGGCGTATTGGTATTCATATAGTAAATCCCTGTAATTCCTCTGTAGCCTCTTAACTACAACCTCCACTTCTTCACGGGGGTAAATCGTCGATAGTAGTGTACTTGAAAGTAAGTCCTCTCTACCTAGCAGTATGTATTTTCCAAGTATATGTGTATTGTATCGTTTAACCCCGAATCGCTGGTATCCATAGTATGATGGGAGACCTATTGAATTAATTAAATTAATTATTTCTCTTAGTTCACCACGTATTGAAGCACTGGCATTTCTTATCAACACTCTAAACTTATTTCCCAGGAAAAAGCCCTTAACAGGTTTTCTACGTGTAAACCCAAGTAATTCAACCCGAAGATCCTTGTATTCAATTGGCAATGTGGATTTATCCAATAAATGTGATTTAATGAAGAAGTGGGAAATAGTGGTTGCACTCTTATCCTTTACCCCGAAGAAAAGTATGTTCGAGGATGGTAAGCCAAGCTTCCTTGATACTACTTCAACTGCTTTAAGTGTATCAATATTCCTCTTCGTAACCCTCAAAACCGCGTATTCCCCCCTCTCATTGTTAAACCCCATTTTCTCGAAGTCTATGATCTCCTCGACTATGAAGGATTCTGCACTTGGAGAGTACTCTATTGGTAGCTTCTTCTCAGTAATAGCGTACTTTATTCCAGTAGCGTAGTCGAGTGGGTGTGGATATGTAATCATCGAGACCACTATAGGGTCTTTAAGTGACCTGTAATCCTGTCTATTCTCTCATCTGGAGCCGGCCCTATTCCAACAGCTGTGATTGTGCCTGGTGGGAGCTCTGTGAGGCCTGCATCAGCTATCACTACTGCTGGGAGCCCACTACTCCTAGCCTTCTCATAGATGTCTATTAATTCCCTCTCACTGGACACCTTTAACACTACTTTCTTCTGCCCACTATCAAGCCATTCTCTAAACCAATCCGGATAGTGTTTCATCGCTGTTAACGCGGCGGAGACAGCTGCGTGTGCGACTTGAACCGCCACTTTACCCTTACTCATGTCTAAATCTACTCTGACAACAATAACTTGCTTCAGCATTTACCACCATTAATTTATAAGCTTTTTAATCTATGAAAAACCCTTTAGAGCGATAAGTAAGGGTGGCTAATTTGAGTAGTGTGCTTAGGGAAGAAATTAAACTACATGAAACAGCAGTAATGGCTATTTGTACAAGTTGTAAAAGGCCTTTCTCCCCAGGTGAGCATGGAGTTGAGTTTACATGCCCTAACTGTGGAAAAGCGACTATTAGGAGGTGTAAGAGATGCCGAAAACTCGCAGTAGAATACGTCTGCCCCAACTGTGGCTTTAGAGGGCCGTGAGGTGGTTGAAGTGGCGAAAGTAGCTGTATTCCTAAGGGTATTCCCGGAAGATATCTCTATAAGTCTCGAGAACATAGTCAAGGAGATCGAGCAAAAACTACCACAGGGGTATAGCCTTAAAGCATGGGACGAGGAACCAATAGCTTTTGGGCTAAAAGCACTGAGACTATTAATAACAATGCCCGAGGAGATCGAGGGAGGTACAGAGCCACTAGAGCAACTAATAAGCCAAGTACCAGGTGTAAGCCAAGTAGAAGTATTAATGGTGCACAGAGTCCTCGAATAGCCGTGAAAATAATAGAGCTATGTAAAATCAATAGCTTTTTATAAACTCTAAATCCAGTCCTCTACGAGAACACATAAATTCGACACCAGTGGAAAGCTACAGGGAAATCGCAAAGTGTGTATTAAGCCAAACTCGATAAGACCTCTGTAAACCCATGATGCTATAGAGCTATATAATTCCAAAGAGAAATATTAGTCCTCTTGATGCGGGCCTTTTCAGCATACTTCAGATTAACTAACCCGGGTTCTCTCTTCATCGGAACCTTGTAGAAGATTATTGTTTCTTGGTCTTATAATCCTAACAATAATAGACTACTGCTTCCTACTATTTTCTTCTTTTCTCCACAGTTCCATCATTCTCCGTCTTCTCAGCGCGTACATTTCTCTATCTATGTATTTGTATACAGTTGAATGCATTCTCCCCTGTATGAGCATCTCTATGGCTTTTTTCGCGATGTTCGCTGTTTCATAGTCTCCTATAATGGCTACGTAGTGGTCGTATATAGAGATGTATGTACCAGTATACTCCTCGAGGATTCTACGTGCTTTACCCTCTTCACCTATAATTCTCCCCAATACTCTCTTGACGTGGTTTGGTTTGTCTCCAACATATCGCCTTACATCTAATACCTCGAGAACTTGGTCGTCTTCGAGTAGTCTAAATGCTCTCTCAGGGCTAAATCCATAGCCAATAGCGCGGACAATGTTTTGGGCCTTTATGAGCTCTAGCGCGGTTGTACTGGGAGAGGCTGGTTCAATAATTACACTTCCTGTTTGTGTATCCACCGTGATAAGTGTTTTTGTCTTCTCCTCGATCTCTTTTCTCACCGACCCCTCTCGACCGATGAGTACTCCAATTCTATCTAGTGGAAGCTTCTCGTAGAGCCTTGTTACACCCATTATAAACCTTCCTTTCTCCTCTCGAGACATGATAGAACCCTCTTGAAGACTACTTCATCGTCTTCTACTTCAATCCCAGCTTCCCTCTTAAAAAACCTATTTATGTTTTCCACATCTCTCTTGAGGAAATCCAGTGCATTAGGATGGTTTACGTCTACTGCTTGACCCACGTCTATAACTACAATGTCTAGTTCTGGCTTAAGCATTACATTGTACTCTGATAGATCGCCATGCACTAACCTAGCTCTGCAAACTATTTTCTCTAGTTCTTCGAGCACCAATCTATACACATCCCCAAGTTCCTCCACTGTCAACTCCCTATAAGCCTCCACTAGGAGTGGGTATCGTTCACGCCCCTCGCCAATAAACTCCATGACTAAAACATTATTAAGACACGCTATTGGCTTAGGTACTTTTACACCTGCTTCATGCATTTTCGAGAGGTTTCGATACTCCTTCCTAGCCCATGTATATATCAGTGAACGAGTATCCTTTATTTTCAAACCCTCGAATCTAGGGTCTCCAATAATGTACTTGTATATACCCCTACGGAACTCAGCTGAGCTAGTGAGGTATATTTTTAAAGCAAGAGGCTCTCCGCCTCTACCATAGCCGAGGTATACTCTCGCTTCTTTACCAGCACTTATAACACCGCTGAGTCTCCGGAGAATGCCTCTCCTATATAGTTCAACTATTGTTAGAACTGTGGATGTATCAAAGACTTCTTCAACTACCTCGAATAGGTCTTTATCCTTTACTCTCTCCTCCCATTCTTTAGTAGCCTCCTTTACGAGTCTATCAATTTCATCGATCCTCATATAGCGCCACTAATGGCATCTATAAACTCCTTTGGTACAATGCCTTGCTCAACAAGCTTCTCTACTTCGTTTCTAGCATATTTGTGTATAATGTCTCCTTTATCAGAACCCATACTCCACAATCCCACGAGTACAATATCCCCCTCCATGATCCAGACTTTCTTCCGCAGCTTCCCCGGTATTCTCGCTTTCCTATCATATCCATCAAGGCACTTCACTGCAACGTAGTCTCCACCTAGGTGTTTTACAACACCACATATAACCATTGCCTCCTCGGGGTTTGGAAGCGGGATATTTACTGGTTTCTCCTCAACTGCTTCCTTCTTCTTACCCAATCAACCACCCTATTTAACCGGCATAATAGACTCTATATTGTCTGCCCTAATTAATATAACCTTGCATCCTGGTTTAAGGCCTCTGAGTGATTTACTCTGCTTAATTACCCTCACCTCGCTTGTCGCGGGGTTTTCAATCACTACTTTATCTCCAATTACCTCCTTAACTATGAATTCTTCTCTCTCAACCCTCACTGGTTGTTTTAACTCTCCTCTCCAATACATATCTACATCGACTTCCTCAATACTCCCCGTCTCGGGGTTTAATACTAGGAGTGTTTTTTGATCAACCGATTTGACGATGCCCACTTTACCCTTGTAGACAACCACTTCTTCTTCGCTGAATACAGGTATCCTAGCGACATATGTAACTACTCCAATCCACTTACCGCTAGATGGGTCAAAACGCGTTGGTCTAAAAGAAGATGTTATCTTTGCAGAGTATTTTTTAACCAAGGCTTCGAGAACTCTCTTTGCATCTGTAGCTTCATCGAGCTCCAAGTCTACTCCCTCAACTAATTCTTTAATATCCACTATGGAGTCTCCACTCAAGGCGTTTAACGCAGTACTAACCACTTGCTCTAGCACTCTCCTCGAATAGTTTTTAGTGGTAAATCTTATTTGTACAAGGTGAGTGAATTCCCCTGTTTTCCTCGCTATACACCGAGGGCATTTTTGATGCACGATTTTAGCTATAATTGACTTCTCGAGTCTTAGCGGTTTATCATCAATACTAATCTCTAATTCAACTAAAGCTCTTATCGTGGAGGCGTCTACCTGCTCCCAGCTCTCTATGTATAAATTAATTAACGTGGCTCCTTCAATTAAGTTTTTACCGAGTTCACGCATTAAAACCTGTTCAAGTACCTCTGGCATTGAGAGCGCTGGATACCACTCACCCCTAATAAGCCAAGAGCCGCAGGATGGGCATGTAGTAAGCTTTACTTCGGGGATTTGCTTGAATAAATCAACGTATTTAATGAAGCAGTCTGGGCAGTAGCCACGTATAAGCTTCTCCCTAGGCGTGGGCTTACCGCACTTTACACAATACCACATTTTAAGCCCTCGTGAAAAAGGCTATTGGGACATTATCCACTAGTAGAATTGCCTCTTCATGAATAAATCCAGCACTTAGAGCTACTTCCACAGTGTTCTTGCCAACTAGGTTTGCACCACTAGCTTTTTTCAACACCTCGACTAGTTCCTCAGGGCTCCTCAACTCCCCTTTAAAAAACAGTGGATCCACGTAGAATTTCACTCTACGTGTTGAATCTATAAGGGTAGCTCCAATTAACTCTACATCGCAGGCTGCTACGAGGACTTCACCCTCGACATTATATATTTTAACGTATATTTTTCCGCCACTAGTCATGAACATCACTTAGAATGCCTGGAATGAAGTCTCAGCACCGCATGCATCACACTTTAATATGAAGACCTTCCCCTTCTTAGTGAGCTTAGTGTGGAATGAACCACATGTTGAGCACTTAACATACTTCTGGATAAATCTCTCGAGTAGTTGGTTTATTGCCGCAGCGTTGAATTTTCCTCGGAGCTCTAATTGACCCGCTTCATTAGTAGAGCCGGGGACGTTGAGTTCTTTCATGAAATATCTTTTCAGTAACTCCTCGTCTCGGTTTAGGGATTGCGCGATAACTCTAAAGTTCTGTATAATGGTTTTATTACCTATGACTAGAACACTTGCTTTCGGCACCTCGAATACTTCCTCACTACCTCTTCTACCAGCTAGCTTTGTGAAAGCCCGTTCTAACAACTCTTCATATTTGTATTCATGTATGTTTTTCAATTCATTAGCACCTATAGCTTCATAATCTAAATTAGGGTGTATTATAATTAAAAGTAGCTTTGCTAGGGATGCCTCATTGAAGTGAATAAGGGATGGCTAGAGTCTACATAGAGACGTATGGGTGTGCATTGAATAAGAGTGACGAGGCAATAATGACGAGTGTTCTAAAGGAGAGGGGGCATAGAGTAGTTAGTAGTGTTGAAGACGCTGATGTAGTTGTTGTCAATACGTGTATTGTGAGGCTCGACACGGAGTATAAAATGATCAATAGGATTAAGCAACTACATATCTACTGCGAGTCGACTGGTAAAAAACTCGTTATTGCGGGCTGCATGGCGAAGACTCATCCATACTCGTTGAGCATTATTGCTCCCGAGGCGTCCCTAGTCTCCCCTCAAAACGCTGATAAAATACACCTAGTTGTTGAGAGCCCTGAGAGGCTTGTACTCCTAGAGGGTGCGAGACGGAGGAATTTAATTGGCTTGATTGAGGGTTCTAGGGTTGTACCTATACCTATACAGGAGGGTTGCTTAAGTAATTGTAGCTTCTGTATTACGAAGTACGCTAGGAGGCAATTAGTTAGTCACAGCATAGAGGCTGTAGTGGATAGTGTGAGGAAGGCTGTTGAAGCAGGGGCTGTTGAGGTGGAGTTGACCGGCATGGATCTTGGCTCGTATGGCATCGATCTATATGGGAAGAGGAAGCTTGTAGAACTAATAGAGAGAATAGTGGGGGA
>JAJHRV010000061.1 GCA_020833525.1 Thermosphaera sp. | reverse complement strand
ACTTAAACAAAGTAGTCGAGGTAACCATAGACCTAGCCTCTAAAGAAAAGATCACGGAAGAAACCAAAAACATTGTCGCTGAGAGAGTTAGTAAATTATTGAAGACAATAAATGAAACACCAAAAACTAAGAACTGGGAGAAGAGGGCAAAGATAGGTACTAGTAAGCCATGGTATAGAGAAGTAGAAGAAGTCATGTAGAAATTGTATGGGAAAAAGTAGTTTATAGCCCTTACTTTGTTAGAGAGGACATCGAGATCATTGATGTAGAGCAATAAGCATTTTTATAGTCTAAGTATTTCCATAATCTTTTCTCCTATCGCGGGTGCAATACTTACTTTGCTAATGGGGCTTAGAACACTATTTGTACCTACAAGGTCTCTTAGGTTGAGTCTTAGAAGTTTTGCATAGGCGTTTCCAATCAGCAAGGGGTGCACTGTGGTTACATATATTTCTCTAGCTCCGAGATTTTTCAATGTGTTAACAGCCTCAACTATTGTCCCACCAGTACTTATAATGTCGTCAACTATGATCACGTTTTTCCCCTGTACATTTAAACCCTCAGCTACTACAGCCACTTTCTCAGCTGTTAACCTAGTCTTTTTAAGAACCCCGTATTCGAGGCCACCAAGATCCTCCGCCATTATTTTAGCCCATTGCTCGGCTTCTTCATCAGGCCCTATAACCACGGTGTTTTCAACACTATAGTTCCTCTTAATGTATTTAGCTAGCTCCCTCACTCCTGTTATATTGTGGAAGTTCGCGCCGAATAAGCTACTAGGATCTGTTATTCTATGGAGATGCATATCTACTGTAACCAAGTGATCTAGCCTCATGGACTTGAATAACTTAGCAATAGTTTGCACACTAATAGCCTCACCGGGGTTAAACCTAGAGTCCTGCCTTGCGTAACTCATGTATGGAATTACAGCAATGAGCCTTGTAGCACCGAGATCTCTGAGTGCGTCGAGTGTTAGCAGTGTTTCAATGAGTGACTCATTTGGAGATCTCTGAAGTGAGTTAATATAGACAACGTCTCTACCACTCACCTCACCCAAGATCCTCACATAAGTCTCTCCATCTGGAAACTTCTTGATCTCTACAGATACGAGCTCAAATCCCATTAACTGTGAAAGCTCTATCGCCAAGTGCTCTCCATTAGATCCACCTATAACTAAGGGCTTCAAGCCAAACACCCTTCATAAAGTGGACGTATCCAGGAATCTAATATATACTCGAATGCCCCACTAACACTATCCCTGGAAATCTATTAATCAAGAAATCGCAATTAACACGAACAAGCTCTAGACACCTATGTAACCACTTACAATGTGCTTTTAATACTGTATAAGGAATTAAATTATAATTGAGCAAGGTGTTATTGTGGCGAAGTGCATTATCCTAGCTCATGGAGATGGAGACGGTGTTTGCTCTGCAGCACTTCTATTGAGCTACCTATTGGGTAAGTGCGATTCATCAGTGTACTTTACACACCCAGTTGGCATCCTAGGTGATTTAAAGGAGTTTGCGCCACGTGGCTCTAGTGTATTCATCGCAGACATAGCTATTGACGAGATCCACGCTGAGCAATTGATCCACTTACTCGAGGAGTATGGGAGAGATGGAAGCGTCACCTACATAGATCACCACCCACTACCCGAGGGTTTTAAGCCACCGAACGGTGTTGAATTCATACACGATACATGTTGCTCAGCATCAGAGCTCACCTATAGGTACCTACGTGAAAAGGGGCTTAGTAGTGACTATGCGAGAATAGCACTATACGGTGCAATAAGTGACTACCTTGATGAGACCCAATGGGTTAGAGATGAGTTGTGGAGGTGGGATAAGAGAATGGTTTTCCTAGAGGCGGGAATTCTATCTCAGGGTCTTGAAGGCTCTAGAAGAGACCACGTCTTCAAGAGGGCGGTTGTAGAGCACTTAGCTAGAAACAATCTCCCAAGTCAAATGCAGGAGCTAGTCTCGAGGAGTATTAAGCAGGCTGAGATGGATGAAAAACTCAGGTTATGGGTTAGATATAACCTAAGGATTAATGGGCAAGTAGCGTATGTTCTAAACCCGCCTGGTAGTGTCGGTAGAGCGGCTAACTACGCGAGGATCTATAGTGGAGTGAGAGTCGGTGTTGCGGGGGAGGAGAGAGGTGAGTTATACATAATGAGCCTTAGAAGCCGTAGAGAGTGTGATTTAAATCAAACACTGAGAAAGATTAGTAGAAGCCTCAATATACATGGTGGTGGACACCCATTCGCCGCGGGAGCTCGAGTACCGAAGTCTCTACTATCAGTATTCATAAATGAGTTGAATAAAGAACTTATCTGCCATTAAGTAGGATTATTGGTGGTTTAATTGGAGGTTAAAGCATTCATTAATGGAAGGATCTACTCTTCATTTAAACCATTGCGAGTGATGAGCGGCTTTGTTGTATATGGAGACAGAGTCATTTACTCAGGTTCCTCGGAGAAAGCAGTAGAGATCGCGAGAGCCCTTAATGGCTTAATCATAGACCTGGGAGGTAGAGTAGTAATGCCTGGATTCATAGACTCGCACCTCCACATCGACACACTTGGAATAGCGCTAAATACACTGGATTTAAGGGGTGTGGGGAGCATCCGGGAACTAAAGGATAAACTCAAAGCATACTCATCTAAATCTAGGTTCAAGTGGATCATGGGTCACGGATGGGATCATGAGTTATTCGAGGAGAAGCGTTGGCCTAATAGATGGGATATAGATGAGGTTGTACCAGATAAACCAGTGCTCTTAACAAGGATATGTCTACACGCAGGTGTTGTCAATACACGTGGATTGAGGGAGTCGAGAGTACTCGAGGAGAATATACCGGGTGTTCAAAGAGATGAAAGAGGAGAGCCCAATGGCGTTTTATTCGAGGCTGCATTAAAACACACTAGGGAGAAGATAAAAGCCGAGCTCTCCACTAGTGACTACGTGGATTTAATTAAAACAGCACAAGAACACCTAGTTTCACAGGGAGTAACCACGGTAGGTGTTGCCGGCTGTAGTCTAAAAGTACTGAAGGCTCTCACGGCTCTGTGGGTTAGGGGAGAGTTGAAAATTAGGTTTAGAATATACCTCTACCCACGTGATGGTGAAGTAGACGTATTAGAGCTACTTGGAAGGATGGGTGTTAAGAAGGGGTTTGGAGACGAATACCTGAGGATCATGGGTGTTAAGTTGTTTGCAGATGGCTCTCTTGGCTCGAGAACAGCTTGGTTAACTAAACCATATAGTGATGATCCATCAACACGTGGAGAGCCATCCATGGATCCAGAGGAGTTGAAAAAGACTATTAAGAGAGCCCACGATCTAGGACTACAAGCGGCAGTTCACGCAATTGGTGATAGAGCTCTCGACACCGTACTAGAGGCTTACAGTATTGTCAGAGTGGATAAAATGAAGCATAGAGTGGAGCACGCATCGGTTATTAGAGATGATCAATTGGAGTTGCTGAAGAAGATTAAGCCAGCTATATCTCTCCAACCACACTTCATAATCACCGATTGCTGGGCCAAGAACAGGCTAGGCGAGGAGAGAATAAAGTGGCTCTACCGCTTCAAAACACTATTAGAATCAGGGTTGACCATAGGCTTCTCCACGGATGCCCCAGTAGAGCCTACTAACCCCTGGGAGACAATATACGCTGCTGTGACACGTGGTAAGTATGATGGAGTTCCATACTATGAAGACACTAAAGGTGAGTCTTTAGGAGTAGTTGACGCGCTACACGCGTATACCATGGGCTCAGCCTCAGTAATGTGGAGTGAGGGAGAACTGGGTACTCTAGAGCCTGGTAAACTAGCTGACTTCATTGTTATCGACGTAGATCCATTAACTATTCCAGAGGGTGATTTACGGAGAGTAAGGGTTCTAGAAACATATGTGGGAGGTGTGAGGGTTTATCCATGAAAAATACACTAGGCAATATGAGAATTCATAGTGGTACGGAGAGTCCGCGTAGTTCGGACTATTACTCCAGCAGTCTATATCAGAGCTTATTGCGTAGCTACACCAATTCACTAATTCACAATCTATACAAGAGAGCATGTAGTTAAAGTAGAGTTTGAAGAACGTCTCTGTGTTCCTCCTCCAAATACCACTTAGTTTCTCCCTAAGAGCATCTTCAATAATGTGCTCTCTAATCTCCCTCCTCACACCACGTATTTTAGTCACCCAGTTATAAGCTAAGTACATTCATGGCGTTGCTTTGCCATCAATCCTCACAAATAATGCTTTACTAGCGATAAATGGGTATAGCCCCGACGTATGGGGGTTGTTATTGGGGGGTCATATTCTAATAGGAATATTTATAGCTCTAAATGCAATTTTCCCGAGTTGTTCTTTAAGCTCTCTAATAAAGTCTTCATCTTCACAACTAATACCCTCTAACCCACCAAGGTTTGGAATGCATTGGCTTAAGTATATTTTAATTATTTTAGCCTCAACGGCTTAATCGAGGAGCTTTTGGAGGCCTCTCCTTTAATCTCACGACATGCCACTTCGCCGGATCCTCCGGCATTGGCTCTTCTAGCAGTCTCTTTGGTAAGGTATCGTAGTAATGTAGCTCTTCGCTGGGGGATAACAAGTAATAATAGTTATCAATAAATCCCATGGATTCTTTGATATCTTAGATTCATAATATTGTACTGTTGTGAAGTCTTCTCCTCAACCTACCATTGCAAAGTTGGTTTGTTTTTCCAGTATTACATTAAAGTATAGTAGTATATCCTATAAGTGTTCATGGAGATGCATTAAGGGGGATAATATGCCCCCACATTGTTGTTTTTAACCCTTTATAAACAATATATTGTGTTGGAAAAAGTGATTTAAAATAGTTCACGCGGGGGATTCATTGTCCGCTGAAGTCAGGACATATATCGTGAGTTATGCTATACCGGATGTTACACTTAAGCTTGTTTACTACGTTGGACACTTCCTCGATGGCTCTGGGGTTTTTGAAGTAGTGGAGAGAGGTGTGGATCAATATAGAGTGAGGTGGACTGTTTCGAGAACCGCAATTAGGAGAGTTGTCGAGTTAGTAACAATCCCGAGGCTGGGGAGGATAGATGGCGAGAAAATTGTAGTATCGGGTTCGGCCAGCTCATTTAACTTCACACTAGAGTTCAGTATTCGTCCAAATAGAGAGGTAGTGATCCTGGTAACTGGGAAGTGTGGAGGAGACCTGGATAGGTGTAGGAAATTCATAGATGTCTACCTGGCCGCGCTATCAACATATGTTAAAAACCCACCATTAACAACACTTTCAACTATACTTAGTCTGCCAATTCCACAAGTCGCTAAAGCCCCGCCAACTCCCACACCACCAACTCCACCAATAACGCCTCCTAGAGAAGCTGAGAAGAAGCCCGTTGAGGTACCCGAGGTAAAGCCTCCAACACCACCACCTACACCACCCGTAGAGAAGCCTCCAACACCAGTATCAAAACCCACTGAGAGAGCTCCTACTCCGCCACCAACTTCACCGGGAAGGATTGAAGTGAAAATGCCTGAAGTTAAGGCTCCACCTGTTGATCCCTCGGAGGCTCTAGAT
This sequence comes from Thermosphaera sp., assembly GCA_020833525.1. GTDB lineage: Archaea > Thermoproteota > Thermoprotei_A > Sulfolobales > Desulfurococcaceae > UBA285. The sequence goes on along the minus strand of JAJHRV010000061.1, from coordinate 1,193 downwards.
ATCTTAAACCTAGCTACAGTTTTAATAAAGTCTCCAATAGTCTCCATGCATGTCTACAAGCCGGGTTGGAGTATTGAAGATCTATTGTTCTACTTCACAAAAGAGTCCTCGAAGCTAAAGGACTACACATATGGAATTTCAACAGTGAAGAGCGATACAGATTTAGATCTATCGCTATACCTTGATCAAGAGGGCAACATAGTAGCATGGTGTGGCAGGGTGAAGGATAAAGAGTACGATGTATCAAAACCATACCTACTACTAGAGTTATTGAAAGACTACACCAATCGCGAGGTCAGAATTAGAATCTATGGTGTAAAGAAGTAGGTTCCCCGCTTATTCCTCAATTGTATTATAAATTATACCTAGATTAAACATCCTGTAGATATTGATAAACACGTGGTGAGCTGTATTGGTCATTGTGAGTCCAAAGCTCGTAGAGGAGTTTCTAGGGGCTAGTGAATTAATCAAGAAAGTGTACTATTACTTAGAGTCCGATCCAGAGGTTCAAGCACTGTGGTATATGGCTAATACAATGGCTGTCAATAGACTAAAATACAATGACCATGGACCAGTACACGCTAGAATAACCGCTGGCGCCGCCCTATACATCTACAAGCTATTAAGAAATAGTGGAGTAGAGTCTTCACTAATCAAAGACGGTGTAGTATCTAGAGAGGAGTATACGTGGCTCGTTCCACTAATAGGTGGACTACTACACGATATTGGTAACAGTATCCACAGGGATCTACACGAGAAGCTGGGATCAATACTAGCGGCCCCCATAGTCGAGAGAGCCCTCGCGAGAGTTATTAGTGACACCTATGAAAGAGTAAAACTGAGACAGGAGATCATGCATGCAATACACTGTACAAGCTATGATGTCGACTGCTTAACAATAGAGGCAGGGTGCGTTAAAGTAGGTGATGGATTAGACATGGCTGAGGGGAGAGCGAGAGTGCCCTATAAACTAGGCGGGGTTTCAATACACAGTGTCTCAGCACTAAGCATTAGAATGGTTGAAATCACTACATCAGATAAACGACCAGTTAGAATAAACGTTTACATGAATGAGAAAGCGGGGTTGTTCCAAGTAGATAATGTATTAATGCCTAAACTCAATACAACCCCGTTGAAAAACCACGTTGAGGTTTACGCAATAGTCAATAATACATACCTAAAATCCTATCCAT
>JAJHRV010000060.1 GCA_020833525.1 Thermosphaera sp. | reverse complement strand
GTATTTCCACTAATGACTGGTAAGAAGCCTGAACACGTGAAAATGGTTGAAGTTGCCAGATCTATCTATAGAAACCTCGTGGGGAGAGGTTTTAGAGCACTATATGATGAAGAGGGCAGTATTGGTAAGAGATATGCAAGATCTGATGAAATAGGCATACCATTCGCAGTTACAGTCGACCACCAAACTCTCGAAGACAACACTGTTACAGTTCGAGATAGAGATACAACAATGCAAGTGCGTGTTAAGATAAACGAGCTTGAAAAATACCTCGTAGAGAAAATTGGATTAGATTTCCTTATTTAACAAGGGTAGTTATTTAAGTGTATTAAAGTAAGAATTAAATGGTGGTTTCGTGTCAGAGATTGATAAGTCGCAGGGTAGTCAGCAAGAGGAATCTAAAAAAGTAGATATCTCCAAGTTGCTTGCCATTATTCCATCAGCATCGGAGCTAAGGGGGGCGAAGAAAACTCTGTCTGAGAAGAGAATACGCATAAAGTACGATAGATCAATTGATAAGCCAATAGCTAAAATACCGGCGTGGATAGCCTCCGAGCTTGATATTAAAAATGGAGACGTCGTCGAGGTAGTAGTTGCTGGTAAGAGGAAAGCGACATTTACAGCGGAGGTGGTTGAATCAACCGAGAACACTGTGGTAGTCTATCCCGTTGAGCTGGAAAAACAAGGAGTAGCGGATAATAGCATTGCCACTATAAGGAAGGTTAAGGTGCAATAATGAGTCTACATGATATTTTGTCTTCGTTGAAAAACCTAGTAGACGACTACGAGACGGTAATAGATAAGGGTAAACTAGCAGTTAAAACAGAGGATGTAGAGTCCGTTATGGTGTTTATTAATGGGGCTAGAAGCCTAATGGAGCGTGTACAATTAATTCTACCTAGTGTAAGAGAGGTTTTAAACGCGCATGGTGAAGGAGATAAATTAGTGAAGTACATAAATGTGTTCTATAGAATGCTCGTATATGTGAGTATACCTTATACACTAGAGGTCATGGAGGAGGCAATGAACCTACTGGATAGGAAGGGGTATATTACAGGAGTTGTTGAAGTCAAAGAAGCAATTAATATGTATGAATCCCTCATGGACACTCTAAAATCGAAATAAGTCTCCCCCTAGCAAACCTAGTACCTATGTCGGTTATCTCTATTAATCCCCTGCAACCACTTACCATCGCTTTCCCCTTGTGTTCAACGAATATCACAGGTCCATGATTTACGGGATACCCGTAGATACGTCCCTTGGACTCATAAAGCCATGCTTCAATACGCACACCAAGTAGTTTTCTCTTAGCAACCATGTTGTATTTATCGACTAGTTTCTTGAGTTCTCTAATGGCATCTCTGAATTCATCTACATTGGGTTTTAAGTCTTCAAAGGCTGTTGCAGGGAGGTTAATGAATTTGTAAAGTGTTATTTTCTCAACACCACTCAGTTTTAGTAGTTCTACGGCCTCAATAGTGTCTCGATATACCTCACGTGTGGTGAAGGGGAGTCCATATATTAAGTATATATATGGACGCAGGCCTTGACTCGAGAGTAATTTAGAGGCTTTTACAACGTCCTCTGTAAAAATTGGTTTTCCAAGGACTACCTCGTTAAACCATTTACTCCCCGTTTCAAGGCCTATATGTATAGTTGTTCCTTTTAGGTATTTTCCAAGCACACTCGCTACTTCCTCATTTACGAGGCATGCTTTAATGTTCTCAACCATGATCACTACTCTACCGTTTTTCACTTCACTAATACTAAACAACTCGTTGAGTAATTGCTCAATAGCATCAATATTTGCAGGTGGGTAGCACGGGTCTGTAAGTACTTTACCCACGAGCTTCTCCCTCATGTAGTCTAGGAAATCGGGCCCGCTGAGAACTATTCTTCTTGCCCCATGGGCTATTAATTCCTCAACTTCCCTCTTAATGGACTCTATACTCCTACTTCTCGGAGGTCCGAACATGTATGGTACACTGCAGAATCCACAGCCTGGGGGTATTCCAATGGGGCAAGTCAATCTCTCCTCTAGGGTGGAGCTGTAGCATTTACTGCAGTCTACACACATGAACTTTGATGTCTTAATCCGGGGTCTGTGGTAATTACTGCAGCCTCTAACTACTTCGACGTAGAGCCTATAGATCTGTGGGTGTTTGAAGGCCTCATCTACGCGAGACCACGGTAATATAGAATTAAGTACTTCTACCGGTGTGTATATATGTCCACTAGTTACTTTAACCACGCCTTCCTCCACGTAAGCTATTGCTGGGATCTCTGAGATTTTTATAGAGTTCGTGGAGAGCATTGGTAGTAATTTAGTGAGAGGGATTTCTCCCTCCCCGACAATAACATAGTCTATAGGTAAATTACTCAATAGTTTACTGTACTCGGAGCTTATGGGTCCGCCAATAATGACTTTTCCCCTAAAACCCCTTGATCGAGCGGTAGCTAAGAGTTTCTTGACTGCACCATAATCGCTAGACATAGCAGATATCATTAAAACATCGTAACTTAGTAGTCTTGAAACTCTTTTAATTGCATCTTCATATGTATAGAACGCCGTTTGTCCATATTTCTCAGCGATTCCAGCAACTACACGTGGCCCTGCGCCTACAACGTCAAAGGTTGAGTATCGAGTTCCCGTAGCTCTAGCCAGAGCGTCTATAACACAAATATCCAGAAACACCCACCTCTTAGAAAACTATATTTTTAAAACCCTCTTAGCTCATAATTAATGCCCGAGTACCCACTGTAGTGATAGCTATGAGCGAGGAGAGCGGAGCATTAGTCGAAATGACGGCCATCGAGGAGATAATCAATATTTGTAGAATTGTGGAAGACGAATTAAGTAGCTTAGCGGAGATGCTGAGGAGATATCACAGTGAAGGTGTAGAATTGGGTAAGCTATATGAGAGAGTAAGAGAGATCAAGAATAAGGGAGAGGAGAATTACATTAGGGTAATGCAATACCTAGTTAAAAGCAGTGAGGTAGCGCTCTATGTCCCGATCTATATTAACATCGTGAGAAACCTCGATAAAATTATACAGCAAGTAGACGCCGTAGCCTACAGGATCTATTTGGCCAGGAAGAACAACATAGTCATCGATAAGAACATAGTAGATACATTCCTTGGGATCATAAGTCTAGAGAGTAAGCAAGTTCAGGGTATAGAAGAAGCCTTATCCAAAATAAGGCTTTCACCAAAGGTTGTTCTAGATAAACTGGAGACAGTGTTTAGTGTAGAGGAAGAAATAGACTCCATATACAGGAAAAGCCTCTTCGAAGTATACGCCAAGTACTCAGATTATATTACAGCTTTATTGATACTCAGAGACATATTTGAGCACCTCGAGGAGATAAGCGACTTTCTCAAAAACACTGGTGAAGAGCTACGATACCTGGCATTGGCGAGAAGGACTTAAAGCCTAATGGGCAATGCGAGTCTTTTCTACTGGGGAATAGAGTAGTTGTCTTTGACTATGAGTGTTCAAATAAAATATATTGGAACGGCTACTACGGCACTTTCCTCGGAGTACCCAAGCCTAGGACTAAAGATATAAAAGCACCTCTAGAGCTCTCTATTGTTGAAGCTGCGTACCTCGTTGATAAGGAGTTAATAGAGGTTAAAGAGGCTCAGCGCAGATTAAGCCTAGATGAATTAATTGAGGTGGGTAAAGCGAGAGTGAATAGGTTTATAGCTTTGTATAATGTATACAAAGATCTACGGAGGAGAGGCTTTATAGTGAGGCGTGGATTGAAATTCGGGTGCGATTACCTCGTGTATAGGCATGGTCCTGGAATAGACCATGCGCCTTTTGGAGTATTAATATACCTTGAGGGCGAGGAAATAGATCCAATAGAGCTCGTACGCGCTGGGCGTCTACTACACTCCGTGAGGAAAAAACTAGTTTTAGCGATCTCTGACTCTAGTAAAGAGAGAGTTAGGTATGTTCTCCTAGATTGGTGGAAGCCCTAGTGAAGTTTATAGTGTATAGTATTACCTAAAGTCGGATGTATCGTACTCTTCGACTCTAAGCATCTCCCTGAAGAACTCCTCATCGGGGGGCCTCGAGAACTTCTTTTCAAGTGCTTTAGCGCATCTACCATCTGGTAGCAAGGCGTTGATTTTACAAGATGCATACTGGCATTCTCCCCCTATACAGTCTCCACCCGTGAGCCTACATTGAGCGGCTTTTACAATTCTACCTTTAATAGGCTTGTTTGCAGTGAAAAGAGCGTTTCTAGTACAGACGAATAATGGGCATAGTGGATTACATTTGTCTCCAATAGGTTGTGGTAGAACTCTTCTCTCTCTATCAATACCTTCCGGGGGTGGATGTCTAGGGCCCCTTGATGGTGGAGTGTGTTGAGTTCTATAGGATCCAGAAAACTCCTTCTTCATTAATTAGCACCCAGCATTCTTCTACTTGTTTTCCATTCTCTATTCCAATCCAATCCAATATATTGATACCGAAACATGTTAATAAACATTCTTCAACGAAACGGTTATAGACTGTAAGTAAATTCAGTGGTCATCCCTGCGCGGGGTCATCATGCTTCAGACCTTCAGAGCGTTATCATCCCAATATGTTATTTAAATTAGTGGGTTATAACTTGAAACTCTACTTTAAACCCAGGTAGGTGCTTTTTCAACAACTCTACTGTTGTCTCCAGTACTACTCTGTTAGCTTCTTCATCACCATACAATTTCACCACAGCACTATCATATCCCGGGTAGAGATGGATACTTGCAACTATGCGGTTCCTATACATGATCCTTATACTGTATGAATGCCTCTCAGCTATTAAACCACTCTTTTTCATGTCTTCCACAAGCCTATTTAATACCTTTACATTAATCCCACGTGGAAGCATGCTATCACACTATACATGGATTATTTCTCTGGACGCCTTCCTAAGTCTATTCATAACCGCTAACCCAAGCCCCTTCTCCTCAAACCCCTCTATGATCGCTACAATACATCCTAAGTCATCGAGCTTTCTCAGGGTCTTGAAGAGATTTCGAGCGACTTCGAACATGTTGCTTCTCGACCCTATGTTTAGAATAGGGATTTTTAAACTAGTGTATTTTTCAATGGTCTCCGTGGAGGCTACAACACAGACTCGCACTCCCTTCTCCAAGTAGCTGGATGCTAGTGTCTTTATTTTTTCAACCATACTTTCAATGTTCTGCGAGGCTGGCTCAACAAGTATGATCGACGCCTCGGGAGAGTAGTGTAAGTACTTCATGCCGGGTGCAATAGCGTGCTCAGCTTCTCCCAGGCCTCTAGCGAAACTCGGAATGTATATTTTCTCGCCTAGTACGCGCTCAAGATCCTCGATAGCAAACGCACCCGGTCTCAGCAATGTGGGTGGCCTTGTTAGAATGTTTACTATTGTCGATTCAACACCATAAATTGTTTCCCCCGCATCTATAATGGCATCTACGCGTCCATAGAGATCCCTAATAACGTGCTCTGCGGAAGTGGGACTCGGTCTACCGGCTAGATTAGCGCTTGGAGCCGCGATAGGGGACTCGGTTCTATTAATTAATCCAAGTGCAACCGGGTGTGCAGGCATTCTCACAGCTACAATGTCTAATCCACTAGTAACAATTCTCGGCACTTTTGGATTCCTTGGGAGTATAAGTGTTAGTGGGCCCGGCCAAAACCTCTCTATTAATAGATAAGCTTTCTCCGGGATATTCACTGCTACCTCTTCAAGCATAGAGAGGCTTGATACATGTACTATTAGTGGATTGTCAATGGGCCTCTTCTTAGCCCAAAAGATCTTTTTTACTGCATCCTCATTGTAAACTACACCGCCTAAACCGTAGACTGTCTCTGTGGGAAAGGCGACGATACCCCCACTCCGAAGGATTTTAGCTGCCTCATCCAGAACTAAGGGGTCTGGGTTATTGGGATCAGTCTTTAGTATGATCGTCAAGGATGAGCATCCTCGAAAACTCAAGTAGTAATGTATTTCATTTTATAATTAGGCGACTTAACACCTGGAGTATAATTGTCTTGCTTAATACCCGTAAAGTATTCGAAGAATATACAGGCAATCTCATGCCCCATTTCCTGCAGTGCTTTAATGGGTTTTCCGGTGATCTCTGAGACCTCCTCCCACGTTAACCCCTGTAGAGCCTTTGTTATAAGGATTAACTCGTGCAGCTCGCTTAAAGGTGGTCTCTCCTCTCTACGCGTCAACCAATACACTCTGGCTATAATGTGCATTAAATCAGCGGCGGCTTCAAACGTCATCGGCCCTTTGCAGTAAGTCCATAGCCTATCTAAAGATATTGGCGATAAAACCCCTATAGGTTTCCCAGTGTATACGTAGGGCTCGTCAACGAGGAGTAAGCGTGCTACACCTGGCTCAAGCTCTCTATAGTTTATGCCAAGGCTATTTAGTATCTTTAGTTTAAACTCGTATCTTGCCAGATCCACTAGTCTCCGCGCTCTCTCACTAATAGGCTTCAATACTAGTACTGTGTACTCCCCGCTTACAGGGTTTCTATCAGGGCTTATGTGGACAACGCTAAACCCGTTCTTGATCCAAAATCTCAATAACTCCTCTGTAACCCCAAATCCTGATCCAAGCCAATCCATCCCCCTCTCCCTAACTTCCTCATATACTTTCTCTAAAGCCCAGCTTCCAACTCCTTTTCCCTGTACCGATGGATGAGTCGCGATCCGAACTATTCTCCACCCAACTGTAGAGGCGAAGTCAACTAGTCTAGCGTGTTTGAGAAATCTATCTGGAAT
>JAJHRV010000009.1 GCA_020833525.1 Thermosphaera sp. | reverse complement strand
CCGACAACACGGTTGCAGTGTTGGTTTCAGCAATATACTTCAAGGCGGATTGGTTAAAGGAGTTCACGCCAATTGGAAAAATCAGATTTTGGAATGGAAGTGAGTGGATATACGTAGATGGTATGGACGTTGAAGGAGATCACTTGAGAGTAGTGAATACTGATGAGTACATCGCTGTGGAGATCCCCTACAAGGACACTAGTTTGTCAATGGTGATCATAATGCCTAGAGACTTCAAAGAGGCTGTAGGGAGCGTTAGGGAATTAATTACAAAGGCCCTTGAAAACATAGATAATGCTAGTCCAATACCCAGTGTATACCTCGTAATGCCTAAATTCAACATATCATTCAATAAAGTTCTCAACGATGTTTTATGGGAGATGGGGATACGTGAAGCATTCCAACCTGGAGTAGCCGATTTGACGAGAATGGCAGACGTGGCTCGAGGCAGTATATGGGTTGACAAGGTAATACAAAAAGCCGTGATAAAGGTGAATGAGAAAGGGACTGAAGCCGCCGCCGCTACAGCGATCATTATATTAACATCCGCACCTGTGTACAATGTAGAGGTCGTAGTAGACAAGCCATTCATTTATATCCTTAGAGACCGCGATAGTAAAGTTATACTATTCATAGGTCACGTGGTAGACCCGGCTAAATCAGACCAATCCCTATAACTCTTTTTCTCCCCGCACCTACTAGACACGACATTATAGTACAGCAATGCATGGATTAAACCTATCCGAGTCTTAAATAATACAGGACTATTATTTACACCTAATTACCTCATATAACACTATTGCACTTATTCCACCTAGGGCTTGTATTGAAGCCTATACATGTAAGGTATATGAGAATTAAGGAAGTACGTGGTTTAATGAAGGTGCAATTAATCCCGACTTCAAGGGAGAAAGCCATGGCTCTTCTTAGAGGCTAGAAACTCGCCTGTGAGAATTAAACTCTCCTCGAGAACAATAGATGCAAGTAGAGAAGTAGTTCTGTCCTTTTCTCCGTCTTAAAAGGCAAGGCTCTCGGTTGTAAAGAAGCACAATGCTCGATTAACACACTATGCTCTACTCGTACCCCCAGAAGCCGGGTTCGTGCTGAGAGAGGAGGTTGACGAGTATTAGAATAGAATGAGGACTACGCGTTAATTGTAGAGTATAATGGGGAAAAGAGACTTTCTAATAACCCACAAGTAGTTATTCATGGTGGAAAAGCTAGTATGGATGACCCGGGTTTAAAGTACAGTATTAGGCAGTTATTCGTAGAGTTAAAGTTATAGGTGGATTACTCGTACCTCAATGCAACAGCTGGAGGTATTTTGGCTGCACGGTATGCTGGGAATAATCCACCGGCAACCCCTACGAGTAGAGTTAGTGCAGTAGCTCTAAGAATATTAAACGCTGTAACCTTGGGTGGTGCTGTGATAACTATTGTATTCTGTTGCGATATACTTATGGCAAAGCCTCTTGACGCGAGAGCCTGTGCGCCCACTACACCCAGTATTATTCCTATTGATCCACCAATAATACTCATAACAATGCTCTCCGACAGGATCATTAGTAATACCTCTCTATCTTTAAACCCAAGCGCCTTTAAAACCCCGATCTCCCTTGTCCTCTCAATAACGGATGTAATCATTGTGGAGGCTACACCAGCTACAGCAACAGCGAAGGCTGAGAGAGATGCCGCGAATGAAATGAAGTTTACCGCTCCAATAACGGAGTTAATTACGTTTGCAATACTCTGAAATGATATTATATCCGCTACACCTCTATAACGAGACTGCAACTCCCTCACAACAATTGAGACTACGTCACTACTCTCAGCTAGAATATATATGCCACTCCAAGAACTCAACCCGAGTACCTTCTGCCCTGCCTCCAGAGGCAGTATCACCATATTGTCTGGACTCAGTATGAATGCACCGCTAAACTCCTTCATTACACCCCCTACAACAACAGAGATTCTTCTAACCTCGCTACTGCCACCACTAGGCTTTAAATACGTAATTGCAACAACGTCTCCAATATCGTACACTACTCCACCGTCATCACTATAGGCCACTTTATGGCCCACAAGGGCCCTTAAATACTCGCTCTCCGATGGAATACTGCCCTTCTCTACCTCCAACCCTTTCATGGATTCGAAGATCAAGTCTGCCGGTAATGCGTAGACAAAGACGACTTTATTCTCAGAGCCAACCTTAACCTGCCCCTGAATTCTGTAGAATGGCTCAGCACGCTTCACACCGGGCATTGACCTAATATTGTTTAAATCACTCTCAGTGAATTTGTAGTCACCACTTGGAAAAAGGACTATTGCGTTTTGACCAAGCCCCTCCACCTGGGATACAATGTATTCTCCATAGCCATCAACAACACTAGAGATCATCACTAGCGCGAATGGGCCGAGAGCGATTCCAGCAATAGTCAATGCTGCACGAGTTCTCCTCTCAGTGAGGACTTTAATAGCCATTCTCAATATATCGAGGAAAAACTGTAAAAACAACTCTAAGCCCCTCTATGGTGTTTTCAAACTATGCTTCTTCAAATACCTGTATATTAATAGTGCAATAACCGCGAGAAACACAACAACAGATATAGACACTGTGGCGTAACCCGGTAATAATCCTTCACTCTGTTTTGGAGATGTTGTAGCAATAGATTCTACTCTATTAATACTAAGCGTGTAGTTTAACTCCTCAACTCTACCATACTCATCCCTATAACTTACAATCAACAACACCTTATCCCCACCACCAGACCCCACACTCATCTCTAGTCTAAAAGCCATTTGCGATGCTGGATCTAGGTCTCCGATCAGGGTCTCAGTTGATTTATCCATGTATACAGCCTTTACAACAATACTCCTAGCTGTTGCTATACCATAATTCAGTATAACGCCAGATATACTCAATGTACCACCACTTAATGTTGCCTTCGTACTAGACAATACTAACTCTATAAATGGCTCAACTAGCACAGCTATACTCGTGTTATAGTATCCTGTATAGCCATAAACATCTCTATAGGAAATAGCGAGATTGAACGGCGCAGTCATGTACCTTAAGTAAGCCTGAACACCGCCAGTAGCGACGGCAAATGGATTATATATAAGCGTGTAGTTGACGAGGACTATTCCACCCGGTGGTAGTTCATCAATATACTTCACTGCATCCTGTGGAATGAGCATTCCACCGTATGGTATGAGGTAAACGTAGATATTGTATAGTGATCCAGAGCCTTTGTTTAAGACTTTAATACTGAGATTACTCGTTCCATTCACAACCCTCAGCGATGTTGGTGCATAGACTTCAATAATCTTCGATGAACCAAGCAGGCTGACATTGAAGGATATTGGAATAACTCTTTTATTATTCCAGTGGTCAATAAAACTCAAATTACCACTAAATACAAACACACCTCTTCTCTCGGTCACTATGTTTAGCTTTAAGTAAAAGTAGAGTACATCCCCATATGTGAAGCCACTAGCTCCACCGGTTTGAACCCTTGATATTAGCTCTTGTATCAACTGTGGATTAAACCCCCCAGTCTGTAATCCAAGTGGTTTAATTTGCACTTGCTGGAGTATATTTGTACTTGAAGCAATAACCTTCATGTGTGATGTATTAGATGCTGCATTGAGGAATCCCTCAGGCAACTCCAACTCTAACACAGGGCCCTTCATACTTGGATTCAAATTATTCCTCAAAGCAACCATTAGTAGAGCACCATACACTGGAGGCTCTGGCGCTCTGCCAATCCAATCTACAATAATAGGCTGAATACTAGAGTATGGATTGTTTACTATAAGTGTGACATTATAATCCTCAAATACACGTGTATTTGGGGTTCCAGTCTCAACAATGTATGAAGCACTTAGCTTAGCGGTATATATCCCAGGTTCAACACCCTCAATATTGATAGTGAACTCTCCTGTTAACTCTTGGAGACTGTTAATAGGGCCGGGTATGTATGCTTGAGCAACATTACCGGTCTTCGAGTAGAAGCCCTTTGGGAGTACTAGCTCTAGTTGAACGCCGGATATTCTATAAGGCCATTTATTAGCCAAGATCACTTGAAGCGTGGCGTTCTCTGTCAATGGATATACAGGCCAGTTGTTAGCCCATGATGAATCAACAAGTAGTAATCCAGAGCCACTTGCAGGCTCATCTACTCTCAACTTAGCTGTAAACTCTTTTGATCCCTCCATAAGTGTATTGAATACCGTGAACAAGTAGTTCACTGAAACCTCGAAAAATAATTCCCCAGGCTTCTCGACCATAGATAAATCCGTATATAGTGTTACACTACAGGAAGCACCAGTCGTCAACCTCGGAGTACACATTGAGGAGTCAGTAACCATGAGTACAGTGTTATTCAAAGGCTTAACATGCACATAAACCCCATCTAGTGCGTAGTAGCCTGTATTGATGATCACTATGCTTAATGGTACATTCCTCTGACCTACGAGTACCCTCATTGGTGCTTGAACACCCCAGTACGTTGAAACAAGCTTTAATTCCGGCTCATAGTACTTAGCATCTGCAATAGCAAAGTCCACTACGTGTCTCTCAGAGAACAATGAGACACCTTGTGCTGTGGCAACAGCGTACTTTAGTAGTAATTCAATACTCCTAGATCCCGGTGTAGCATTTGGCGATACATCGACATTTAGAGTGATCGTGCATGTTCCCGCAGGGGCTAAACCATTTACACACGTACCCGAGATATCGTTTATTTTTACATCGCTTGTACCGGTCGCATTAACTTGAATCCAGGATACTCGGTATGGCTTGCTATTGGCTAGCTCGATCACTATTGATACCCCTCTACTAGATGGAAGTAGCGGCGTGTAAGAACCAGCAATCACCGTGTGTACTCCAATAATCCTAAAAGCATTCAACTCTGTGAGAGTATTCATGGAGACACTATACACTCTCACAGCCCTATAATACATAGACCTACCAGTAGATAAAACCGCGTATACTTCGATTACAGCATTCAAAACCGTGGCATTTATGTTCACCCCTGTAAAGTCCAGTGTAAAAACATCGCCATAGTTCACCGGCCTCTGCACACTAACAATGGCCTCCTCTCTGCCACTACTATACACTGCATTGGTTAGGGTTAAACGAGCTGTAATGGAAGTAATGGTGTCTATAGATGTCGACTGCATGGTAATGCTCACTCCTAGTTCACTAGCCTCACTGCTAACTGGGTTTACACTCCAGGACGCATCTACTAGTATTAAGTTCAAACTAGGCTCTAATATTGGTAGTAGTATAGTGTGGTATTCTCTAAACCAGTAATCCCCACCACTCGACGCTAAGCCCTCTACCTCTAATACTACGGGGACAGATCCACTCTTATCGGTTACTACATCTACATCTGCGAACTCTACATATATGAAGTCACCGTATCTATAGATGTTTCCAAGGGTTGCAGTACTGTATTTGTCGCCATTTGTGAATAAGAGTTGATCTGGGAGATTAGCCTTGACCTTTAATCCACGTATAGTATAACCTGGAGCCGTAACTTGGAGGTATGCGTAGAAAGCAGCGTTGACACTTGTAGTGTATGCTCTTCCACCAATCCAGCCGCTAGTGGCAACCGTGAGTATCTTAAACACCGGGGTTTCACTGACATTAACCGCTACCGTGTAGTTTGCTGTAAATACATAGTAAGTGTTTGTAGATGAATCCCATGCCACACCCTGAACTACCAAGATAGCGGGGTATTCTCCGGGTATTGTACTATTACTTATTGAAATCCCAGTAAATGATACAGTAGTCATTGAGCCCCTTTGAACCAATACATTGCTAACTGTTAAGCACCTTGGGTAAAACCCCTCTGGAAGCGTAATTGATACTACTGCATCCCTTACATCTACAATGTCACTGTTCAACAACACTATGTTTAAAACAGCGTTTTCACTGCCAGGGTGAACACCCCCGCTAGACCAGTATACATTGACCACTTCGAGGTCTACCAATGGCTCTTCAATGCTCAATGCAAATTCATAGTTTATAGTACTCCAGAACTCTGCTCCATTATCGTCTCCAAAAATAAGTAGAGATACATTGATGACTAATTGGTGTATACTACCAAGCACTATGGGCTCTGAGTATATGGATGCTGCATTACCATATCCTAGTGTAGCCTCGAGTATGGATACTGAGGAGGACGATCCATTGACGAATAACGCGCCTGGTGTAGCTATGTAGTAGTACGCTGTAACACTCCTAATAGTTTTGAAGTCTTTGTTGACAATCACCATGTAGAATCTAGCTTGCCTCGAGCCCTCAACAGGCCTCGGAGTCTCTAATCCATAATCAACTACCTCTAAGTGAATTATAGGTGGAGGGGTTAGAGAGACGTTGAAGACTATTGAACCCTGGGTATAGTATTGAACGCCGTCATTGGTACTCATAGTCGCGTTTAGATCTAGTTGAACTTGGTATGTTATATTGGGATTTGCAGATGGATATATTGATATAGGGCCTAACCCGATAGTTGCATACTCGTTTTCACCAATATTAGCTATTTGAAAACTAATAGTGGATGGCGAGAATGCATCCTCGGGGAACCTTGCCTCACCACGTGCATTTAGAATCCTTGAACCCCCAGTATTTCTCAGTGTAACGTAGAGGTAGACTCCATCACTACCAGGATAGCCAGCTGGGCTCCAATACCAATTTGTCACTGTGAGCGAGAGCTCTGGGTAACTAGAGACCTCTATCACTATATTGTTTAAAACCTCGCTGCCTGATGCATTCTGCATCCTATAGTATATCACTAAGCTTAATACGTATGATCCAGGCGCTACATCAGTGCCGACATCTAAGTGGTAGTTAAATACTACTACGTCATTAGTGTGTATTATATCGTATGTTGTACCATTAGGGGTCTGTGGTGGTGTACAAGCACTATATCCCCTACTAGGTGTAAATCCCGCGGGGAGTTGAATACACCCAGCTGACACATATACTGGGGAGTCTCCAATATACCTTACATTGACTGTTAATGCGACATCTCTACTCCCCGGGTATATCTCCTCCTCTCCAGCTCTAGATTTGTAATTGTAATTAATGAGTGTAAATAGTGGAGCCTCAGCAGTAATCAAGCTGAGGAGTAATGGTGTAGCTACGTATAGTGTGATTAAAACTCCCATTAGAGCTCTGTAGAGTCTATTCATGTTTAACTCGCCAATAATATGTCTACAGACATATTCCCCTTAAAAACATTCTATGCACTGAGAATACACTTACTTGGATCCGGGTCTACTATGTTCACTAGCAAGCCATCTCTAATAATATAGATCTTCTGAGTGCAGTGAGCAACCTCGGGGTTATGTGTTACAACCACGATTGTGGCTCCAGCTTCATTTAGTTTTTTAAACGTATTCACCACGATCTTCGAGCTAGCTGTATCTATGTTTCCTGTGGGTTCATCAGCTAACAATATCTCAGGCTCGCCCACAATAGCCCTTGCGATAGCTACTCTTTGTTGCTGGCCTCCTGATAGTTGACTTGGCTTCTTGGGTAGCCAGGATGGGTCTCCAGCAGCTTTTATAAGTGCTGCAGTGGCCATTTCAACTCTTTTAGGTCTTGGTATACCCCTCGGTATTAAAGGCATTTCAATATTCTCTAGTACAGTTAATCTATTGACTAAATTAAAGAACTGGAATACAAAACCTATTTTATAATTTCTAATTCTAGCTAATTCACTACTACTTAGTCTAGATGCTTCAATACCGTCAATTAATACTCTGCCACTCGTCGGCTTATCCAGCAACCCCATTATATTCAATAAAGTTGTTTTTCCAGAGCCCGATGGACCCATTATTGCTATAAAGTCCCCGCGGTAGATCTTTAGTGATATCCCTTTTAAAGCCTGCGTCTCAACACCACTAGCCTTATAGACCTTCACTACATTCTCTAAAACCAATACCTCGCCACGCATAAGCACCACGAGTTCTAGTCGACTATGTCTAAAGACATAGTTAAAAACCTAAAAAACTTTATAAGTACAAGGGGTGTTGAAGCTGGAGAAGAGCGAGAGATCAAAATCTATGGATTTAGAGCTAAATATTAAGGGTATTAAGGGAGTATTCAGAGATATAGTCTTATATGCCTTATACAGACTCGGGGAAGCACACGGCTATGCTATTAGAAGCTTTATAAGTGAACTACTTGGGGTTTACACCCCGAGTAGCGGTATATTATATCCTACCCTACGGGAACTAGAGAGAAAGGGATTCATAACCTCGAAGAGTGATAATAGGAGAAAAATCTACGCTCTAACTCCAAAGGGAAGGAAATACGTTGAGTCCCGAATAGAGTACATAGAGAAGCTTCTCGGCAAAGTCGAGAAAGCAGTAAAGATCCTACTAGATATAGGATTACTCAACCTACTGAACACTATCAGGGATCTATGGGAGAGCGATGTAGATATACCACCAGGCATAATTGACGAGATAAAGCAGAGAGTTGAAGATGTTAGAAACATCCTTTTAACTCTAAAGAAGAAGTAAAGCAGTGAGAGTACAGTATTTAAGGGCCCGGGCCGGGATTTGAACCCGGGACCTCCGGGTTTCTACTCCCTCATCATCTCGAGGGATCCACAGCCCGGCGCTCTATCCAGGCTGAGCTACCCGGGCCACTTTTCGCCTTCTACGTGGCCTGGTTTCTTCACCTAGTCTGCCTGGGCCCATATTTAGTGATTATATGGGGGTTTTTAATGATTTCATTATTGATTCCTATGTTTGGGTATGAGTCTTGAGTAGTAAGCCTAGAGAGGTTTATCCACCTATACATGTTATTCCATGTAGTGAGAAGAGTGAGTGTCCGTTTTTCGAGTTGAGGACTTATGATGAAGCGGGGTCTCTTTGCCTAGCATACTGCAGGATCACTGAGAGGTATTTAACGAGGTCCTTCGTGAAGAAGTGTATCTCCCAGAAGGATGCATGCCCCTACAAGCAGACAACTGGTTTTCAGTAATCCTGAAAACCCTGAGTCTTCCAACTCTCTTCTCAACTACAATTCCTCTCAATACAAGGCTGTTTAGTGCTCTAATGAGCGTGTAGTAGCTTAAACCAATCTCTCTTCTTAGAGTATTTAGATTACACTCCCTTAGTCTACACAATGCCTCTATTATCTTATCCTCAGGTCTCCCCCTATAAGCCAAGCTCCCGCCTCTTCTTTATTGTTTCAACAACATAGTTCTCCAATACGTCTAGTGGACCATAATCTATGGATACCATTGTAGACCTACCCCTATGCCCCCTACCACTTGGGTGTGCAGATACAACTCCAGCCCTTGACAAGCTCTGTATGTACTCATAGACCTGCGTGTGCTTCCTAGGTATCTCACCATAGTACTCACATATAGACCTATACTCCTCCTCTACATCCCCTATTCTCACTTCTCTAACACCACTCCTCCTCAGCAACTTGATAATAGCTAGTAGTACTAGTAGCTCGTGGAGGGAGCTGTGCTTAATGAACTCACTAACACTAACAATCTCTCTTGAAAGACTTGCAAGAGACCTCCTCACGTGTTCAATAGTAATTCTCCTAGCTCCATCCTTCTCAGCGAGGTCTCCAGCTAAGAGTAGTGCCTCGAGAGCGTGCCTTGCATTCCCCCCACCACCCTTATCCACACCCTCATAGTCTGCAATAGCCTTCAATACCTCGTCATCATATACACCCTCGAAGAAAGCTATAGATGCCCTATACTTCAGTATATCGTGTAGTTGTGTAGATGTATATGGCAGTAGCTTAATTACATGCCTCAGTAGATAACCCTCGGTAACGGGGTCTAGGAAGGCTAGTTTAGACGTGTCTGATGCTATGAACACGAAGTTTATCCTTTTAGACCCTTCATATGCTTCGTAAGTCCTCGCGAGGAAGTATACAGCGTCTGATTGAGATAAACTCGCGAAGTAGTGGAATTCGTCTAAAGCCACGATCACGTATTGGTCGAGTTCATCTAGGAATACTAAGAGCGCATCAAACATCTCCTTAGCAGACAAACCCCTCGATGGAATGGGTAGTGCTAGTTGCCTAGCAATATCATATATTATATTATACAGAGTCCTGTTTCTATGGCAGTTAACATGCACGTAGGAGACGTTATAACCTTTCTCGCGCGCAGTCCTAGTAAATATCTTCCCAAATAGCTTTGACAAAGCAGTTTTACCAGTACCAACTCCACCAATAATTAAAACCCTCTGTGAAATCGAACCTGGATCGTGAACAAGGTGCTTGAAGTAGGATACAAGACTCCTAATCTCACTCTCCCTGTGTGGAAGCTTATCAGGCAAGTGCTCTGGCATAAGGCTCTCCCTACTCCTAAATAACGAGGGTTTACTTAGCTCCTCCTCTACAATCCTCCACGTGTCACTCATAGTTTCGAAAACACCGAAACTTTCACTTAACCAATTCTAAGACATCGCCTTAAAAACTGGTTGGCAAGAACCAAGGCCAATATAGACGTTCTCTGGGAAAACCTCTACATAGAGGCAAATCCTCGATGAAGAACCGTGGCTTGAACCATGTTTCTTCAACAACTCGGCAAATAGTCTAAATAGCTTACTACTAGCTTCCCTCACCCCCCTACTCCTCACCTTTAACTTGACTACCCCAGGTGGTTTCAAGGACTCTAAGCACTTCTCAATATCTACATTTACTAGCGGGACTTTGAGGACGCAGTTTACAGGTATAATGCCTTCTACAAATCCATACTCTCTATGAGCAACAACAGCGTATGCCTTCTCCGGGGCTAGATTAGTGTACACGAATAAAACATCTTGGAAACCGGATTCGGTGATCTTCAAACCGGGGTCTTTCACATACAGTGCATTTCCAATTTCATGCATACATAGCTCTACATGCCCCGTTCTACAAGTAACTATTAGTTTAGGGGCTTGGTTAACAATCGCCAAGCTCTAGTACCTCTTTCCATAATCTATATAACTAACTAAAATATTACCTAGTAGACTGGTTGTTCCGTATGGATATATACTCAGTATTTAGAAAGATAGTCGATTATACTGCTTCACTACTTAGAGAACTCTATGGTAGAGAGGACTACATTGAGATCATTGGTCATGGTGTTAGTGGTGATGTATCTAGGAGGATAGACATTATAGCCGAAGACTACATTGTAGACGCATTAAAGTCCAATGGTTTAAACGCCCTCGTTGTTGGCGAGGAGAAGGGTGCTAGGTCTATTGGTTCTAGTATCGATTACATAGTCCTCGTTGACCCACTCGATGGAAGCCTCAACTACTCTATTGGAATTCCATTTGCTTCAGTATCACTAGCTGTCTACAAGCCTGGATCACTCATTACCCAGCCTATTTACGGAGTAGTTAGAGGTGTTTTTACTAATGAAATATATGAGCTATTCAATAACACTATTTACTACAATGGCAGAGTTTTAACTAGGAGGCAAGGTGAGAGCGATCTAGTTTTATCCATATACACTGAGAACCCCCAGCACTACCAGGCACTACTAGAGGTTTCAAGAGGCATTGGACGGGGATTGAAGATCAGAACCATGGGCTCTGCATCGCTAGAGGCTATTTACGCATCAATAGGTTCAATTAGTGCATTCATACACTTAACCGGTAAACTCAGAAACAGCGATGTCGCAGTAGCAATGGCCATGGCAGGGGTTTTAAAAGCAGGGCTCTTTACAATCCCCCGTATTGAGGAAATAAGTATTAATAGAATTGAGAGAATCGAGAAAATAATTATATCACAGAACAATAACTTATTCAAAGCACTTGTTGAAAAACTATAGGGTTATCAGAGAGACTCCAATACTTCGTCTAGTCTATAACTCAGTACACGCCTACCCTTCTTAGTAACCAACACATCCTCCTCAACTCTAACACCATACCTCCCCGGAATATACACTCCAGGCTCAATAGTGAGGATCATCCCAGGCTCGAGCACGGTGTTGCTTCCATGCCTTAAGTATGGAGGCTCGTGGACAACAACTCCAATTCCATGCCCGAGTCCATGTATAAACTTCTCTCTCAAACCATATTTTTCGAGTACACGGGCTGAGGCTTCATAGACATCGCTGGCTTTAACGCCTGGCCCGATGGTATCTATTGCTGTTTCAACAGCTTCTACAACTGCTTCAATGCTCCTCCTCTCCTCCGGCAACGGTCTCTTCTTCAGTATCATCCTCGTTAAGTCGCTACATCTACCATTAATTTTAACGCCTACATCAATTAACACTAGGTCTCTAGGGGCAATCCTCCTACTGCCAGGCACTGCGTGGGGATAGGCATTATTGGGTTTAAACGCTACAATTGGATCAAATGCCAGTCTACTCGCACCATGATCTCTTACAGTTCTCTCAAATACACCGACTAGTTGTGTTTCTGTGACGTCTTCCCTGATACTAAATTCAACTGCTTTAATCCCCTTGATCGTCACTTTAACCGCGTTCATCACTGCATTTACCTCTCTATTATCCTTGATCACTCTGAGTCTCCACACGTCGTTCGATACATCTACACCTCTACCCCCAATACCATCTACTATGGTCTTCTGGAGTGGGCCTGGATGAGATAAGTCT
Source organism: Thermosphaera sp. (assembly GCA_020833525.1). Classification (GTDB taxonomy): domain Archaea; phylum Thermoproteota; class Thermoprotei_A; order Sulfolobales; family Desulfurococcaceae; genus UBA285. Next base: position 9,471 of record JAJHRV010000009.1, on the reverse strand, counting down.
ACTCCCACACTATCAACTGTATACTGCTTAACCACGTCCACCCAGTCCAGTGGAACAACAGGTACGTCACTTGGCCTTAGCGACTTCGACACTGCGTAAACAGCCACAGTATCTGGAAGTGCATCCCTATAACGCTGGTATTCAAGGAGGGGTACATATATGGATACTACATCTCCACTCCTATCATAAGTGAGTAATCCCACAGCATCCCCAGTGGATGGAACCCCAGTGAAGTACTCTAAGTTATCTGGGGCTGATATAACGAGGGTTTTTAAATTCCTCTGCTCCGCTATTAAGCGTAGTTTATTAAGCATGCATACACCTATTCTCTCTACATAGATAGGTAGTATTTAAAGTATTCGAGGTAGACGCGCGATGAGTGATAGAGAGTTAAAGTGCCCGAAGGATGGGAATCCACTATTAGTGGTTTACGAATCAGAGAAAATAGGTGATACTACAAGGGTATCTATATACTACAAGTGCCAAGTGTGTGGGTTTAGGAGAGATATTGAGAGGCTAGAAATAAGCCGCGGAGAGCAAGGACTAGTAGTCAAGAAGTTTCTCTACTCGTCTTCTTAGTAGTTAGCTCCGCCACTATTTTTTCAATAACTAGACGCTTATCTCTAGGAGCCTTCACAATATACGACTCCTTGTCCCTAGGCTCAACGAATACTACGTCATCGCCCTCAACGTCAAGTAGCCTTGAAATAACCTTATTTACAACCCCACCCGGAATCCTTATCTCTACAAACCCGGATCCCTTAACCGGCGGGGGGTCTACAGTACTTTCACCCGCTAGTAAGTAGCGAGTCAACTTCTTCTTACCAGTAATACTTGTTTGCTCAATCTTCTTGCTCACTAATACCCATATATTGCTTCTCAGCTTCACATAGACCTTCAATCAATCACCGCCACAATAATAGATTCCACTAGTTCCCGTTAAATCAAAATAATCGAGCAAATATATTTAACCCCGTTTAAAAGCACTTAAGTACATGAATTACCGTGGTTATTATTACCTCTTTAAACAATTATAAATCTGGGATGACCTAGCAGGAACGTGCTGAAGCATGATGTAAGGTGGAGCGACGGGGACCGTTCTTGGAGATAAAATTGTATATATTGGAGTAGCCCTTATTTACTCCAAGTTAAATAAAGCGTAATCGGTGAATCCCCGTGAAGTACCCAGACGTGGTTAAGGAGATTGAAAACATACTCTGGCCTAAGCCATTAAAATTATTCACTGCAGGCCCTGTCGCCTGCTTCCCCGAAGTACTGGAAGTTATGAAAATACAAATGCTGAGTCATAGGTCTGCCGAGTACAGGGCTCTACATAGAGATACTACTGAGAGACTGAGTAAGTTTCTTGAAGCAGAGAAATCAACTGTTCTACTAATCCCATCTAGTGGAACGGGGTTTATGGAGGCAAGCATTAGAAATGCTATTTCACCCCGTGGAAAAGTCCTCGTAACGATAATTGGCGAGTTTGGACATAGGTATAAAGAAGCTGTTGAGAGAAATGGGAGAATACCAATAGTACTTGAAAAACCACTCGGTAAACCAGTTCTCCCAGAGGAGCTGGATGATGCATTGAAGAAAAACCCTGATGTAGAAGCAGTAACTATTACCTATAATGAGACGAGTACAGGAGTATTAAACCCACTTAGAGAACTAGCTAAAGTAGCTAAAGAGCGTGATAAATTAGTCTTTGTAGATGCCGTCTCAGCGATGGGTGCAGCTGACATAAAAGTGGATGACTGGAAACTAGACTTGGTCTTCGCGAGTAGCCAGAAGGCGTTTGGAGTCCCACCTGGACTAGCCATGGCTGTAGTAAACGACGAGGTCTTTGAGAGAGCTAAGAAAATACCCGAGAGAGGACTATACTTCGACCTCTTAGAGATAAAGCAATTCCTACTAGAGCAGTGGTCAACGCCAACTACACCCCCAATACCTCAAATAGCTGGTTTAAACGCGGCATTGAGGATTGTTGAGAAAATGGGTGGTAAAGAGGCTTGGTTGAAGATGTATACTGAGAGAGCTGAGAAGATTAGAAGAGGGGTGTTGGAGCTTGGTTTGCAACTATTTGCAGAGCCCGGATACTATAGTCCAACAATCACAGTTGTATATAATCCCCCAGGCGTTAAGGGACCGGTGATCTACGAGGAGATGAGGAAGAGGGGTATTGAGATCGCGAGGGGTTATGGAAAAGTCAAAGACGTTACCTTTAGGATAGGCCACATGGGCTACATTACTGATGAAGATATTGAATTACTGTTTAACACCCTCCGCGAAGTCTTAGTGAGTATTGGATATAAGCCTCTAAAGTAGTCTCTATGTAGTGAAATCCACGTGGTGATCTACTTGGTTAAAGTACTCGTTGCGAGTAGAATACACGAAGATGGAATTAAGCTATTGAAGAGTAGTGGAGTGGAGGTCACATACGTAGAGGAACCGCCTGAAAATGAATTAGTTGATTTAATCAAGGGGCATCACGGGTTAATAGTGAGGAGTAAGCCTGTAGTGACGAGGAGAGTTATAGAGGCTGCTGACCAACTCCTAGTGATTGCACGTGCAGGTGTCGGAGTAGACAATATAGATGTTGAGGCGGCGAGGGAGAGGGGTATTGAGGTGTTAACTAGTCCAGAAGCAACTGTAACTAGTGTTGCAGAACTAGCTGTTGGATTAATGCTAGCTGTTGCTAGGAAAATAGCTTTCTCAGATAGGAAGATGAGGGCTGGTGAATGGGTGAAAAAATACGCTGAGGGAACGGAGCTGAGTGGCAAAGTACTCGGGGTTATTGGAGCGGGGAGAATTGGTTCAATTGTTGCAAGGATATGTAGATTCGGGTTCAACATGCAGGTATTGTACTACGACCCCATAAGGAATCCAAAACTCGAAGAAGAGACTGGGGCTAAATACACCACCCTCGAAGAGGTTTTAAAGACAGCGGACATCGTCACAATACATGTCCCACTAATGCCTGAAACAAAGCACTTAATAAACGAGGAGAAATTGAAGTTAATGAAGAAAACAGCTATTCTAATCAATACATCGAGAGGCGCTGTTGTAGATACAAATGCACTTGTAAAAGCTCTACGGGAAGGGTGGATTGCGGGAGCGGGTCTAGATGTTTATGAAGAAGAACCACTCCCACCTGGTCACCCCTTGACGACACTAGACAATGTAGTGTTAACACCACATATTGGAGCAAGTACGCATGAAGCACAAGCAAGAGCAGGCGTATTGATCGCTGAGAAGGTCATAGGGTTCTTCAAGCAGAAGAAACTCCTATAGTACTTTTCAACACCCACCTCTACTGAAACTTTAAAAGCCACAATTACCTCATGTTAATTAATGGTGGGGCTAGGCAGCGGGGTAGGGCAGCCTGGTAGCCCGCGGGGCTCATAACCCCGAGGTCGGTGGTTCAAATCCACCCCCCGCTATCCCGCGTCAAAGCGGGCCCCACCACTAATCTTATTACAGCATTGGTCCTTAGCGAGTAGAGGATTAAATATATTTGCACATACATAGCTTTGATTATTACTCAGAACCTGGAGGAGGTGTTATCGCATTGACTAGGCTATGCGGCTGGGTTATTAGGAAGGCGAGGGTTGGTAGAGTATTAATACTGGAAGTGTGTGGAAACAACACAAAGCCATATGTACTAGCGCTCAGGGAGGATAGAGACAGAGACTTATTCCACATCGCTGAAAGACTAGACGTTGGCTCTGCACTGTGCTTTGAAGGAGATTTAGCGCCATTACAGAGAAGTAAGAGAGGGGTGGAGTACTCTGTAAGTAAGATTGAAGTCTACGCTAAGCCAATAGAGCCGCTGCCCGTGGACATATCGGGGAAAGTCCCCACACTACTAGATACTAGGATCAAGTATAGGTGGCTACTTGCAAGAAACCCTGTTGAAAAAGCACTGTTTAAGATAAGAGCAGGGGTTTTAAAGGCTGCGAGGAAATACCTCGAGGATAATGGCTTTATTGAAGTCAATACCCCGAAGATAGTGGCGGCTGGAGCTGAAGGTGGAGCAACACTATTCAAACTACAGTACTTTGAGAGAGAAGCCTATCTCAGCCAGAGCCCACAGCTCTACAAGCAAATGCTAATCTCTAGTTTTGAGAGAGTCTACGAGATAACTCCCTACTTTAGAGCCGAGAAGTTTAATACTACACGCCACTTAAACGAGTCGTGGGGTATTGACGTAGAGCAGGGATTTATAAATAGCTTAGAGGACGTATTGGAAACAGCGGAAAAACTAGTTGTATACATTGTTGACTATGTAAGGTTAAATTACAAAGAGGAGTTGGAAGTCCTAGGAGTAGATCTACCGAAACTATCCACTCCATTTAAGAGACTCAAGTTTACAGAGGCTGTAGAGATCTTGAGGAGCGAGGGTGTAGAGGTTAGCGAAACAGAGGATTTAAGCGATGTAGCTGAGAGAAAACTAGGTGAAGTAATGGCTGAGAAGAAGCACTACTTGTACTTCATTACTGGCTTCCCCTGGTCGTCCACAGGCTTCTACTACATGAGGGAGGAGGATGGAGTCTACACTAGGAAATTCGACTTGGACTATATGGGCTTGGAGATAGCGAGCGGTGGGCAGAGAGAGCATAGATATGAGAAGCTAGTGGAGGCTATTAGAGAAAAAGGATTGAACCCCGAGAACTTTGAATTCTACCTAGAGGCATTCAAGTATGGTCTACCTCCACACGGTGGGTTTGGAATGGGTGTTGAAAGGTTGATAATGAAAATGCTAAATCTAGAGAACATTAGAGAGGCAATACTGTTCGTTAGAGACAGGACGAGGCTTATCCCTTAAAACTAGTATCTTGGGTCTCTAACACCAATCCACTTCAATAACTCCTGGAACGCCTTGTACTTTGATATAACTCTACTTCCGGGTGGTCCCGGCTTCTTCATGTAGAATGCATTAACCTCATAGACTGTTCCATAGTGTTGTCTATCTAAAGCTATTTTACCGAGTCTAACCAAGTCTACTAGTAATCCCGCGAGCGCCGGGCTATCGTTAACCCTCCACGCAATGTATAGTTCGTCTTTGAACTCTCCAAAACTATAGTACTCGATGATCATCGCTACAAACTTCTTATCTCCAAGAGGCTCTAGGTAACCCGTGGGTCTAATGTAGTTTGGTGCTTCATAGCCAAGTATATCCGACACCATTGCACTCTTAGTGATTTTCTTCATTACATTCCTCTCGGGTAGACTAAGGGATAGGAAGTCTGTATTACCCCCGATATTAAACTGCGCTATATCAATGACTCTCCTATTTCTCTCATATAAGTGCTCGAGTAGATCTGTTGTTAGAGGAGTAGCCCCTGTGGACCCGTCATCGCCAAATAATACTCCTCTACTCTCCCTGTATAAGTCTACATAGGCCTGGTCGTTTGCCAGTGGTGATGGAATGCAGTTAATAAATGCTGCACTCTTATACTTTGACGAGTAGATTGCAGCCATGTATGCATATGTCTGGGAGGCGGTTAGATCCCCCTCCTTAAACCTCTCGTGCAACTCCAATAATCCACCCACTGGCTCAACAGGCTCTGTAGTCATCACGTTTACAACTACGTCTACATCTAGGCTCTTCCATTCATCAATAATACTCCACACAGCGCTATCGTATCCCTCTACTTCTTCTCTACCACGTGCTTTAAAAGGTAGCCCCTTTAAACTATTGAGGTGTATCCCTCTCTTCACAACAATGTCTTTAAGTGTTCCAGGTATCTCGCCGGGTGAATCATAGTACTTCTTTGCAAGCTCATATATGGTCTTCCCTACTTTAGATTCGTCAACATCATATGAAACAACTACCTCGATATCACTATACTTGTATGGAAGCCAGTTTCTCAATGGTACCCCGTAGTCAGAGATCATGTTGTGCCTGAGCTTTTCTAATCCAACCTCGAAGTGTAGTGCAACTAATCCCTGCCCTACTAAAGCAACCCTAATCAATCGGATCACCTCACAGTTTAAGCTTCGCGACTAGTTCCTCGAGAAATACAACAGCCCTCTTAAAGGCTTCAAGCCCAAGCTTTGTTGCTCTATACTTTGTTTCACTTCCCTCACGCACTCTCTCAACTAAGCCATCTAGACTCATTCTATACATTATGGTGTAGACGGTTACAGCTGGTGGATTCAAGCCAAATCTCTCTCTTAATTTAACTTTAACATCATATGCTCTTAGCGGCTTACCCTCCTCAGATAGAATTTTTACAACATATATCCATAAGTTCTCTACAGTAAGCTTTCTCTGAAGCCTAATTAAGGCTCTTGGAGTTCTAGGCTCCAAAGCTCACACCCCTTTATAGTATATTCACGATCACAAATATATTTTTAAAAGCGTGAAGAACCATGAACCCTGGGTTACGACTGATAGCCTCATCTCTCAAGACAGGGGTGAAGTATTGAAAGCTCGTAAATTCTCTTATTTTAATTGATCTCGGTGAGGAGTATTAGGTACTCTGAGCCTTTAGCGATGATAAATAGACTACACATAACCCCAAGTCCCGTATGGGACAAGAGTAAAGAGCCGGGGACCCCGGTCCAGAATTAAATCCCCAAATCCCGCACCAGCAGGAATCCCCACCACACATGGCGAGGAGGTAAGATAAATGCTTATAACGCTGAACACTACTTGAATAACCTTGGTGCACCCTCATGAAAATAGTATTGATCGGCGCGCCGGGTGCTGGTAAGGGTGTTTATGCACAATACTTCAAAGACAAGTACTGTATACCTCATATTAGCACTGGAGATATATTTAGAGGAGAAATAGCTACTGGAACAGAGCTGGGGTTAAAGATAAAGCCTTACGTTGAGAAGGGTTTACTAGTACCTGATGAGATCGTCATCGAGGTTATAAAGAAAAGAATTCAGCAACCAGATGCTCAAAAGGGATTCGTACTTGATGGTTTTCCAAGAACTCTAAATCAAGCTAGAGCACTCGATGAAATAACAGCAATAGATGCCGCCATACACCTTAGAGTATCAGAGGATATTGCAGTGAGAAGACTTAGTGGTAGAATGATCTGCCCTGTCTGCGGCAGAATATACAATATCTACTACGAGCCAAAGCCAAAAAACGACGGGCAATGCGACTACGACGGGGCAAAACTAGTTAGGAGGAGGGATGATGAAACAGACGTCGTGAGGCAGAGGTATAGAGTATTCTATGAGACTTTCAAGCCTGTTTTAGACTACTACAAGGGATCAAAGAAACTTATAGAGGTAAATGCTGATAAATCTATAGGGGAAATAGCGCCACTACTTGAAAGGATCTTGATTGAAGACAATATACTTACATTAAAGCCATGTAGAGAAGTCACATTATAACCTCTGAGAAACCCCCACACCATACCTACTTAGACACTTTAAACAATCAATTGGTAAATTGCAGTTTAAGAACCCGTTTTTTACAGGTATAAATACTCCGCTTCCGAGCACGCCGTTTTCAACATGAAGCTCTGTAATCCCCTCATACATAGACCTTAGTAAATCAATAAACTCTGCTATATCGTGCTTATTTCTCGATACGAAGATCATTATTATTTCCCCACTATTGATCCTAAGCCCCCACAAAACTCTATTACAGTGGGATAGATCATCGAGTATTTTATCCACATTTCTACCCTTGATCCTAACTATTGAAGCCTCACGCCCCAGCATATTTGCTGAAACCATTAAGCTAAAGGAAACAATCTTCCTGGACTGTAACCCACGTATCTTCCTCCTAACATATAGGTAGTTTAGTCCAGTTCTAGAGGCGATCTCTCTTATACTACCACGTGGGTTCTCGGCTAGTGCTTGAATAATAATCATCGACTTATTCCTAGCCTCATTAGTGCTCTCCATACTTATTCATCCTCTATACAAATCAAATAATAAGACCCTATTTAAGACTATGACTATTAGAGTGCATGGATTTGTGGTTTTTATGGCTAAGTGTAGGGTGTGTGGATCTACATCTATAGTTATAAGCAGTGTTATTGGTTTATGCGTGAATTGCATCCGCTCAGGTGCTAGGCTGGATCCCGACCACCACCTCGCATCTAGATCAAGGTTTAAATTACAATCGTATACGGAGAGTGGAGAGTACAAGTGCACAGTATGCGGTAGAAACTGCGGTATTAATAAGAATTCACGTGGCTTCTGCAACTATAGAGGCTGGGGTGGGGGTGGTGTAGAGTACTCTACGGGGAACCCTGAAGTAGCTGTGGGATTATACTACTACGACCCTCACCCCACCAACTGCGTCGCCTTCCCCATATGCCCGGCTATCACTGGTAGGGGGTATCCAGAGTACGCTCTAACACCACACGGTGAGCGTGGATACTACAATATAGCTGTCTTCTATGGAGGATGCAACATGGACTGCCTTTACTGCCAGAACTGGGAGTATAGGGATATGGCTAGGAGAGCTAGCCCACGGTTAAGCATAGAGCAATTAGTTGATGCTGTAAATAGGAGAACTACTTGTGTCTGCTTCTTCGGTGGTGATCCAGGGCCTTTTGCACCACATGCACTACTAGCATCTAAGAAAATGATTACTAGAGCTAGAGACATTGGCCTCGGAGTTTTCAGGGTTTGCTGGGAGACTAATGGCTTGTGGAACCCCCTACTACTCGAAGAAGCAGCAAGACTGAGCCTTAATACAGGTGGGATAGTTAAGATCGACTTTAAAGCTTGGAGCCCCGAGGTCTACAGTGTACTATGTGGAATTGGGGAGAAACACGTTAGGGTAATCAGGGATAACATTAAGCTAGTTGCTAAATACTATGAACTCCGTGGAGACCCACCACTACTATTGTTATCAACGCTCCTAGTACCTGGCTATGTCGACGAGTATGAAGTAGATCAAATGACTAAGTACATTGCAGGCATTAATCCAGATATACCATATGTTTTCCTCGGCTTCCATCCAGACTACATGCTCTTAGATCTACCCACAACTAGTAGGAAACACGTGGAGAAAGCTGTAAAAATCGCTAGAGAAAATGGTTTGAGGAATATTCATGTAGGCAATGTTTTCCTACTTGGCAGTGATTATTAACAACTATGCCCTCCTCTTAATGTAATCTATGTCTACGGGGTCTAGTCGCCAGCCAAGTGCACCTAGAAATTCCTTGACACGCTCCAATCTCTCGGTTTTAGGAATTGCAGCTACGTTTTTATGACTTATTAAGTAGTTTAGTGCAACTTGAACCGGGGTTTTATTGTATTTAGACGCTATTTTCAATAAAACACTATTTGATGCAACACTACCACGCTCCAGGGGCGTATATGCTTGAAGCAGTACTTTATTCTGGATGCAGTATGGTAGAAGTTCTTTCTCAACGTATAATCTATTTACAACGCTATAATGCACTTGATTAACAACAATCTCGTGTCTACTAGTCGACTCCATTGCTAGCCTCAATTGAGCTAAGTCGAAGTTACTCACCCCAA
>JAJHRV010000059.1 GCA_020833525.1 Thermosphaera sp. | reverse complement strand
TTATGGAGGAGGAAGGGTTGAAGAGGAGCAAGGACTTCAAAGTCTGGATCATGGCTGAAGTACCAAGTATAGCATTATTAGCGGAGGAATTCGCAGAGCTTGTTGATGGATTCAGTATTGGTAGTAATGACTTAACACAGCTTGTTCTAGGAGCTGATAGAGACAGCAATATACTTGCGGAAATGGGCTACTTCGATGAGAGAGACCCAGCGGTGTTGAAAGCGATTAGCATGATTATTAGGGGTGCTCACGAGAAGGGTAAAACAGTAAGTATTTGTGGACAAGCACCAAGTGTATACCCAGAGATTGTCGAGTTCCTAGTGAGGGAGGGGATTGACAGTATTAGCGTGAACCCAGACGCGGTTGTAGCGACAAGGAGACTCGTGGCATCAATTGAGAGAAAGATAATGCTTGAGAGACTAGAGAAAATAATGGAGAAACTAGATAAGTTAAACATTTAAGTAGATTTAAGTAGATACTGAACTAAGTAATTTTCTTTTTATCTCTTTAATAAATCATAGCACAATTAATATTAAATAAATCTGGACGTTCAGTTAAAAGCAATATTTAACCTCATCTATACTTATCTATACGTGTATATATTTTACCAGAGAAGAGGTGTTTAAATGGTTAGAAAAGTGGTTATTATAGGTGCTAGTGGAAGAGACTACCATAACTTCAACATGGTCTTTAAAAACAACCCCGAGTATAGGGTAATTGCTTTCCTACAAACGCAAATACCAGGGGTTTCTGGTAGGAGGTATCCGCCATCACTAGCTGGTGAATTATACCCCGATGGCATTCCAATTATTAGCCTCGAGAAACTCGAGGATATTGTTGAGACTTATGGAGTTGATGAAGCAGTATTAGCGTATAGTGATTTAACATATAGTGAGCTCGGGAGTGTGTTGTCGAGGATTTTATCGCGTGGATTATCATTTAGGATAATTGGGCCCTCGGAGACAATGCTGGAGTCCTCGAAGCCGGTAATAGCTGTACTAGGGGTTAAAACTGGCGTTGGAAAAAGCACTGTTTCACGCGAGGTGGCGCTGGAGCTTAAGAGGCGTGGATTACGCGTGGGTATTGTTAGGCATCCAATGCCATATGGCGACTTAGAGAAATCTGCAGTCCAAGTATTTCACTCAATAGAAGATCTCGATAGGTATAATTGTAGCATTGAGGAGCGTGAGGAGTACGAGCCGTATTTGAGAATGGGGTTTTACGTATATGCTGGTGTAGACTATGGGAAGATACTCCAGGTTGTTGAGAGAGAGAATGACGTAGTATTATGGGATGGAGGGAATAACGACTGGTCATTCTACAACCCAGATTTCTCTATTGTTGTAGCCGACGCTATGAGACCTGGAATCGAGGTCGGTGCTTATCCAGGGGAGGTTAACTTGAGGATGAGCAACGCCGTGATCATTAATAAAGCCGATCAAGCGAGACCGGGAGCTATAGATGAAATCAAGAGGAATGTTAAGTCGGTTAATCCAAGAGCATACATTACAGTGGCCGCAAGCGAGGTGGAACTCGACAAGCCGGAATTGGTATCCGGTAAGAGGGTTTTAGTTGTAGAAGATTCACCGACAGTAACTCATGGTGGATTACCATATGCTGCTGGATATGTTGCCGCATTGAAGTATGGAGCAGAAGTAGTAGACCCGCGTCCATTTGCAGTGGGCTTCTTTAAGAAAATATATCAGGAATACCCACATATGGGCCCTGTGCTCCCTAGTACTGGCTATACACCAGAGCAGTTGAGAGATTTAGAGGAGACTATAGTGCGTGCTCGTGTGGATGCCATTATACTTGGAACCCCATCAGATATTACGAGATTAGTGAGAACTAATTTACCAATAGCGAGAGTAACGTATAAAATTAGGGTTTTAGAAGGTCCAACAATCAGGGAGTACATAGACATGTTCCTTGAGGAATCAAAACGCAAGCTACTTTAAAATTTTTCTCTAACCCCTATATATAAGAACAATCATCAATTCTATAATCAATAGCGGTGGCTATTGGTGTAGACTTTGAAAATAGCTGGTGAAAACGTCTACATACCAGACTATGCCGCTGTGGTTGAGGGGGCTGTGAGTAGACTTGTGGAGGAGGGTGTAGTTAGTGGTAGAATTATTGTTCACAGGTCTATAGTTCAACTGCTTGAATTATTCGCGCTGAAGGGGAGGGGTGTTGCATTTGCTGGGTTGAAGGAGCTTAAGAGGCTTGGCGAGCTTCATGGTAGGGGATTAGTCACACTCGAGATTACTGGTGAGAAGCTGAGGATTAGGGGTGATGAAGCCGAGGAAGCACTAATCATGGAGGCCAATAGTGCGGTTAGAGAACTAGCTATGAGCCTTGGGGGTGTTGTTTTAACTGGTGACGCGGTGATCTACGACTTGTGTAGGTCTCTTGGACTGCAGGCTCTACAGGTCAGTAGGAGGGAGGAGAAGGGGTTGTTGTTTGAGAGGTACTTCGATGAGGAGACAATGAGTGTCCACTTAAAGGAGGGGTCTTATGTTGTTGCTAAGAAGGGTAAACCCGGTGACTGGAGGTATCTAAGGCTCTCTGAAGAGAGGCTTTCAAGAGAGTTTGTTGAGAGAGTTGCAAGTGAGGTGATCGAGGAGGCTAGGAGGAGGAGTGATGCATTCATCGAGATAGATAGACTCGGCTCTACGATAGTGCAACTTGGTGAGTATAGAATCATAATCGTGAGGCCTCCGCTCAGCGATGGATGGGAGTTGACGATTGTAAGACCTGTGAAGAGGCTTAAACTAGAAGAGTATAACCTACCCACCGAGTTAATTAAGAGGTTTCACGAGAGAGCTGAAGGGATATTAATCGCTGGAGCCCCGGGCATGGGTAAAACAACTTTTGCACAAGCACTTGCAGAGTACTATATGAGGATGGGGAAAGTTGTTAAAACCATTGAATCACCACGAGACATGATACTTCCAGACGAGATTACACAGTATAGCAAACACTACGCTACTATAGGGGAACTCCACGACATACTACTATTGTCTAGGCCCGACTACACTGTTTTCGATGAAATGAGGACTGATGAAGACTTCAAACTATACGCCGACCTCAGATTGGCCGGTATAGGGATGATTGGTGTTGTCCACGCTACATCCCCCATAGACGCTGTGCAGAGGTTTATTGGTAGAGTAGAGTTAGGTATGATACCCTCCATAGTAGACACTGTGATATTCATTAAGAATGGAGTAGTGGAGAAAGTCTATGAGTTAAGAATGACTGTTAAGCTACCAACAGGCCTCCGTGAAGCAGAGCTATCCAGACCCGTTATCGAGGTGAGGGACTTCCTAACCGGTGAGCTAGAATACGAGATATATACATTCGGTGAGCAAACAGTTGTAGTACCCGTCAAGAAACTAAGGGAGAAGGGTGGTAGGTGGTTTGAACTCGTTGATAAAGTGAAGTCGATGCTTCCAGGTGTAGAGGTAAAGTTTAGTGAAGATGGTATAATCGTGGAGTTGAACAAGGATCAATTGAAGAGATACAGGCGTAAAATACTGCGTGCAAGGAAGCTGTGTGAGAAGGAGGGGGCTCAATTTAGGATTATATATAGGGGGGAGTAGATTCACTGCTCTTAAAATCAGATAATTTCTTAACACCCTTAATGATCGAGACTAGAGCCTCTAACTTCAACCCTGATGATAACAAGTCTTTACCCACCTTGAATCTACCACTACTGGTCTTCACAAGTTTATCGACTGGTATGAAGACCCACTCGCCAGACCCCACTACTTTTACAGCTATATAAGCCTCCCCCGAGGAGCGCTTAGTGAATTCAATCAATTTATCCACTTGTTCACCGTCAATGTATATCGACCTAGGCTCCTTGATAGTCTTAACTTCAAATGCAACTACGCGTCCTCTGTAAATAGCAACAATATCGGGGTATAGTAGCCTCTTAGCTTTACTCCCACTCGCGGGAGCCCTCATAACAGCAAAACCCCGTTCCCAAAGCCTCCTAGCTAGATCTCTCTCGTGGGCAAACCCCTTTCTCCTCACGCTTGGCAATTACTATCACTCTCAATAATGGCAATTAGCATATTGATTATTATTAACTAGCGTGTTTTTATGTATTAATGGGTGTTAACTATGAAAACCACTCCAAATCTAGATCTTGTACTCACAGGGCTCATCATAGTAATCCTCGTAATAACGACACAAATCCCCATAAACACAAGCCAGGTGCAGAGTCAGCAGTCAAAAATTCCAGCATACGGCAATTTCGCCACGCCTATTCCGACTAAGAACATTGGACCGGGGGCCCCTCTCATACTACAGCCCGGTGATTGCCAGTATGTTGAGCTCGTAGAGGATCTAGATGTAAAGGGTGGATATATATCGAGGATAGTATACGATGACTTCACACAAGAAATTAACTTAGTGTCATATAATGTATCAATTGAGAAAACTAGCTCGGGGTTACTGAAGACCTGTGCTCCACACGACGCAGAGAGTGGATTATATGACTTCACGTTAATAACTAGTGATGGTAAGGAGGTAACTATACCCAGATCGTTTTGGGTGATACCAAATAATCTCAGTAAATTGAGACTTCTCTTTATGACAGATCTACACTTCGGCGCTGGCCCTGGAGCAGTATATGATGGAGATGTTAATAGAATTTCCGCATTCATACTTGCTAATGCCTTAAACCCCGATTTAATTATTTGGGGTGGTGATATAGAGGAAGTAGACTCAGAGGTTGACATGAGGAATACTCAGGTATTTAGGTATATGCTCCTCTACAACTACCCGGTCTTAAGCGTTGGGGGAAACCACGACTACCCTGGCAATAACTATAGGAGGTTTATTGGGCCAACTAGGTGGGTTAGACTAATAGGGGACAAATTGCTAATTATAGGAGTATACACTGTTCCATATGAAAACACCGGAAATGTAATTACATGGGATGAAATAAAGTTCCTAGAGGAAGCTCTTTCAAACTACTCATATATACCATTCAAGATTATCGTTACACACTACCCAATGTTCTACTACCAGGGAGAGTTAACGACGAGGTATGATGACGAGGAGGTATTAAAGCCCTACCGACCCCCGAATATCACGGATACACCTGTTAGTAGTTATTGGAGCGTAAATATGACTGCATTTAGATACGTGTTAAAACTCATAGAGGACTACAATGTCACCATTGTGTTCTCAGGGCACATTCACCGAGATCAATTCGTAAAGTACACGAGTACAAGGACGAATACTACAACATACTTCATAACAATGACTACAACAGCACACGGTACATCAATGTACCAGGGGGTCCTCGTAGTAGACTTGAAACTGGACACATGTGAATTCGACTTTCCATTCAAACCACTTACATTTATAGGCTTTAATAATAACACTAGAAAGATAGCCTATAACTCAATACCGGTAACACTATATAAGAGTAAAGTAGTGAAAACTCCATACTCCTACTATATAGAGGTATCCAATAGCGGCGAATGGTTACCATCAAACTACACGGCTCTCCTAGCATTACCGTGGAGTGGGGATCTAAAGCCAACATTTGTTGTAAACGCGACAAGTGGAGCAAGCATTATTATAAAGAGCCACAGGGTTCTCGGAGACAAGCTATATTTATATATCAATATAAGTCTACCCGCGGCTAATAAAATCAGTTTATTGATACAGGGATTGATGGATGAGAAACCGCCAATCCTTAGAATTACGTATACTACAACCCCTATTCTCAATAGAACATTCACACTATATATTGACATATCCGATGACGTAAGTGGTTTAGACATATCCGGCATTAATATAGGGTTTAATGGAACTCAGTTAAGTTACTCACTTACACCTAGTTCGCTAACAGCTGATCTAGATAAAATCACAGTATCATTAAAACTTACAATGAAGGCACCAGTACAAGCTGTAACGCTGGTGACAGCCACGGTGAGAGATAACTCTGGTAAAGTAACCACTAAGAAGTATGTTGTAGTATTCTATCCACCGGGAGCAACACCAGCGGAGAAACCCGTATATGAAGTAGTTGAAGAAACCGCGACACAACCCACAACCCCAACAACCACTATTCCAACAACTACTACGCCAACAACTCAGGCCACTAGTACTACTCCAATTACACTTAATACACAGACATCTCCTACTACATATCCCTCTACGTATACAACTAGCACTCCAATAAGTACTTTGGAGTCGCGAACAACGACTACGCCCACCACAATGCCAACTACGCAGATGGGAGGGGTTAACACTCTAATTATCACCTCAGTAATAGTTATTGCTATAGTAATAATCACTGCTGTGGTCTTGTTGAAAATGAGGAAGAGATAGGTATCAACCCTGCTCACTCCTTAATTAGAAAAGTTTTTTAATTCATCCATAGTATTTTATTATATTGTAAAGGTGTGTCCCCATGAATACAAGGATATTAGTTACATCTATAATACTAGCCCTCCTACTAACTACAATACCAGTACTAACCATAAGCAACGCGCAAGCGGGGACAATCACTATAGCTGTCGATCTTGGACATGGAGAGAAGGATAAGTATTTAAACTACATTATGGGGAATATTACGCAGGTAACTATTGATGGTAAGACATATAGTGTTAATTGGGTGACTATAGGAAACAACACTCCTATAACGCCAGATCTCTTGGCAAATGTAGATATACTACTAATAGGGCAGCCGACAACAGGGTTCACTCCAGACGAGATGAAAGCGATCCTTGAATGGTTGAAGAAAGGAAATAAAGCACTATATGTAGCTGGAGACAGCGACTATGGCTCCGGCCCAGCGAGTATTTCAGCCGTCAACGACTTACTTGAGTTCA
>JAJHRV010000058.1 GCA_020833525.1 Thermosphaera sp. | reverse complement strand
TCAATATAGTCGAGTAGGTTACATGGAGAGGGGGAGTGGAGAAGTAGTTTTAAAAAAGGGTAGTGTGGTTTTAGATGTAGTAGATAGAGATATAGTAGATGAGATTTATAAATTGTGGATTTGATTCAACGAATTGGTGATTGCTCTTGGAGACCGTGACTCTAGTGCAGGGGTTTGAAGTAGGGTTGAAGACGCTTAGATCATTCATAGCCAACATACGGAGCAATGTACTCAAGTCTGAGGAAGTTGATAAGAAAACACTTGCCGTGGTTTCAAGGCTTGTAGAGCTCTTAGAGAAGACCGAAAGTGCTCTGGATGCACTAGCTAAGAAATTAGAAGGCGGGGAGAGGGGATTTGTAGAGCTTTCATCGTATTTCTACGTGTTTAAAGCTGGAGGAGATGTGATCCTGCTTAGAACAAGACCGGAGCACATAGTGATTTCAATTAACCTTGAGAATAAAACAGTAACAATTAAGACTAGGAAAGGGTCTATTAGCGTTGCCTCTAATGGATTCTCGGCGAGAGCGAGGGGGATTTCACTAGAGATCACTCCCGCTACTCCAGAGGGGTTTATAGAGAGAAGAGATGAGCTTAGAGCGGTCTTGGGGGTACTTGAGAAAAGTATCTATAGGCGTCTAATATCCTATATTGAGCAAAAAACTATTAGGAAGTAGAGAATACTGCTTGAAAAAACTAAGCTGTTGTAGTGGTCTGCCCGGTACTCGGAGTTGGCAGGGCTTTCGGTAACTCTGCGAATCTCTCCCTCATCTTCTGCTCTGCAACAATCTTTGCCTCTTCTAGTATCTTCTTTGCCTCTACGTCTACGCCTACATCTACACTGATACCGAGGTCTGCCATTGACTCTCCCATAGCGGTTTCCAGCTCTCTCACGGCAACCTGTAGATCGATCCAAACATCTGGAGCAATGTTCTTGACTATTCCCACAGCCTCCCTCATTACTCCAATTACTGGTGCAACCTCGTTGACTGCGCCTCCATAGATCAAGAATGTCTCGAGTTTTAGTGATGCGTGCTCTAGTGCATACTGGACTGTTAAGAGCTGCTTACTGATCTTTCTAATCTCAGCTACTTCGCCAGCGTACATCTTTGCCCTAATCTCATCCTTCTTCATTAAGGCATCTACAATGTTCTCGAATAGAATCTTATCTCTTTCGGATAATTTCTCAATGTAGTTGTTTATTCTACCCATAGCGGTTTTGAGCCTGTACTGTGCGAGTATAACCTTCTTCTCCATGGACTCCTCCTGATTCGTGAACAACTTCTTGATCTTATCCCCTATAGTCTCCTCCCTTCTCCAAGCCATACGCTTATCCCGTAAAGGCTATCGCAATTGATAGGCTTTTAAAGCCCTGGGGGCTTTCTGTTTCCAAGGTGTTTCAATTGAGTATAGAGCAGTATGTAACCTGCACAGAGAACTGTACCCTGAGATATGTTGAAGCAATGGCGATGATAGGTCTACTACAAGAGGCCCGTGTAGATAACTGTGAAAAACCCCGCTTCAAGAGAATAATTGCCACACTATATAATGGTCGATTAGTTTCAACTATGTGTTACTTCGAGGACGAGGTACACCACTCTATTAAAATAATACAATTCTACATTAATTTAGCCAAGAAAAACAACGCTATTGGAAAACTCACCATAGTTGAGGCAAAGCGGGAGGAGTAAACTTAATTAATCCGGGTAAACATAGAGAAGCGAGATGATGAGCGGTATTACCAGTGATTAGTGAACGGGCCCCATGGGCTGAGTTGGAATTTGATATACAGGGGGTTGTAAATTGTCGAGCGATATTACATTGACGATGACTAGTTCTCCTTATAGGTCGACAAATACGCAGTCCCAGACAGGTTTTAGTGGAGGAAGCGACTTCATACTACTCGTCGTCTTATTGACCTCGATCGCTATATCCCTAATAGTTATTTTGCTTGATTGGAGGATGAACAAGAAGCGGAGCACTAGTAGTAGAAGAGAACTCTATTCTTAGTGGATATTGGTTAATTTTACCTCTCTGTTTTTACGTGATTTGCTAGGTGTGATCCATCACAGCTTGGGGCGCTATGGAGCTCCGGGAAGCCCTCTCTACATGTTGCATAAGTGAGGTTGTGTTTTTTAGCTCGCTTAATTACTGGTTCTAGTAGTTGCCTTCTCACATTGGATGGTAGGTAGTAGTATCCGTGTATGAATACTCCCTTCTCTCTGAATATCTCACTTATTCTCCAACCTACTCCATCTGGGAGTCGGCTTTTCAGTCTCTTCAAGCTATCCCACTTCGCTTTATAAGTAGATGTAACTATGTGTTGTGCTCCAGCGTCAGCTACTGTATCAACGAGTTCTAATAATTCCCCGGGGTCGTCGTTTATAAATGGTATTATGGGGTCTACACGTACACCCACGGGTACTCCATGCTCTGCGAGTATTCTTAGTGATCTAAGTCTATCACGGGGGTCTGGGGCTCCCGGCTCTATTATCTTAGCTAATTCGCTATTTAGAGTAGTAATGGTGAGCATTACAGCGGAGTTTGAGTTTGCGAGGATATCAATGTCTCTTACAACCATATCCGACTTCGTAGTAATGAGTACTCTGAATCCACTCTTACTCAATAGCTCTAGGGCTTTCCTCGTGAGACCCATGAGCTTCTCTGTTGGGGGGTATGGGTCGCTACTAGTGCTTAGCTCTATGATAGAGCCTCTGGGAATTACTGAAATGTCCCTTGTGAGCTTCACGAGTAGTCTCTCCTTTGGTGTACTAGGTTTTAATCCAATATATGATGTAGCATAGCAGTAGAGGCAGTAGTGGCTACAACCCGTGTAGGGGTGTAGACTATACTTCCTTGGACAAGTACATAGAGGAGACTTCCACGGGTCAAACTCCCTAACAACACTTAGATTCTTCAATGGAGTCAACACCGTGAATAGAGAGGTGTACCCCGCCCGACCGACCTCCTTCATCTTCATCTCCCGGGTGGGATTTCTAGAGGTGTGAGGGGGCGGGGTTGTTTATAGTTAGTGTCTACCTGGCTAATAAGTATTATTTATAATAGCTTTGTAGATTAGATACCTGAGGGAATTAAATGGTTTCTGGGCCTACTCGGGATGCTGTTATACAGATTGTGGACTATGTCTCGAAGGCTATTGAGTTAATTAGTGATAGTGAGAAAGACTCTATGATAGACCTCTTGTTGAATGCGAGGAAGGAGGGTAGGAGAATATTTGTTGTTGGCGCTGGGAGGAGTGGTTTAGTTGCAAAGGCTTTTGCTATGAGGCTTACACACATGGGCTTCGACGTATATGTTATTGGAGAAACCATTACCCCACCGATGAGGAGAGATGACATACTACTAGCTGTATCTGGATCTGGACGCACAAAGACCGTTGTCGCAGTTGCCGAGACTGCTAGGTCTATAGGGGCAAGAGTAGTCGCTATAACAACTTATCCAGATAGCCCTCTTGGGCGAGTATCAGACTTAGTTGTCAGGATCCCCGGTAGAACAAAGCTCGCCGTCGAAGAAGACTATATTGTGAGACAAGTCAGGGGGTTACACGAGCCACTAGCGCCACTTGGTACGCTATTTGAAGTTACCACTATGATATTTCTAGATGGAATAGTTGTAGAGCTCATGCATAAACTTGGAATAACAGAGGAGGAGATGAAGGAGAAACATGCAAACATAGAGTAGCGCGATGTTAACTACTTGAAGCCCGGGATTGAGTGAGGGCTCTACAATTAATTCAATGGTGTAAATCAAGGGTCTCCATATTTTAACCAACGTAGCATTAGTCTCTAGATAAAGGGAGATCCATCTAGAGCTATGTTTGTAGCGTCATTTTCCCCCGCTAAAATAAAGTGTTATTTACTATGCTTAAAACACCACGTGTTCAACTAGTTTGTGATAGTTAATTAACCCCGGCGTAATTAATAATCCTCGGTGATGTAGATGAGTGAAGAGATTATTGAGGCTTTGAATAAGCAGTTGAATCAAGAGCTTAGAAATGCCTACCTATACTTCGCTATGGCAGCGTACTTCCAGGGGCTTGCATTATCTGGTTTTGCACACTACTTCATGGTTCAAGCCAAGGAGGAGGTTGAACATGCTCTTAAATTCTACGAGTACCTCACGAAGAGAGGTTGGCGCGTAGAATTATACGAGGTTACACCCGAGAAGAAAAACTGGAGTAGTGTAGAGGAGGCTGTGAGGGACTTCTATGAAGCAGAGAAGTCAAATACTCAGAGGATATGGAGGCTGGTGGAGCTCGCCCAAAAACAAGGGGATAAGGCTACAGAGGCTTTTCTACAATGGTTTGTAAATGAGCAGGTTGAGGAAGAAGAGCAAGCAATGGATCTACGCACCAAGGTAGAGCTTGTTAAAGGCAATATAGCGGCTCTACTAGCACTAGATCGAGTTCTCGCAGAAAGGAAGTAACGTAGTTTGTGGTTTTAGATAAATGAGTAAGATTACCACTAGATCACTGGCAGAGCCACTAGCACTCGCACTAATACTGGAGGCATCTGGTTACCCAAAGCCTGGGAACGTCCATAGGACGCGAGACTACGTAGACTTAAAATACGAGGCCTTCCTAGCAACGGGGATTTATGCATTAAAATACCTTGAAAAAGGCGTGAAGAGGGGTGTTCACCCTCCGCGGAGACTCTTAATAGGTGATCTTGTCTATGGATTAGTGAGAGATGTCGTTGATAAAGCAAGGTCTAGTAATACGTGTCTCGGCTCCTCGCTTCTTCTAAGCTTACTAAGTGTCTCAATAGGTAGAATGTTTAGTAGTGGCTTAATTGACCTCGACGAATTAGAGTCTATAGGGGTATCAATTATTCGCCAGACTACAGTATATGATGCAGTGTACTACTATAAAGCAATTAGGAAAGCGAAGCCAAGCTATCTTAAACCAAGTGATGAAACAGGGGAGTACGTTAATGTCTGGGATAAAGCATATATTAAGAAGCTACTTGAGAAGAAACACACGCTGTACCATGTACTCTCATACTCTTCGAGATTCGACATTGTAGCTGATGACGCATTAAATGGATTTAAACGCGGTTATCGAGGAGAAAGGTTTCTACGTGGAAGAATAGAGACACATGGAGACTTAAATAGAGCCATAGTAGAGACATACCTCTACCTACTCAGCGAGAATAGAGATACTATAGTATTTCTAAAGCATGGTGGAGAAGCCGCTAGGGAAGCATCTATGAAAGCACGCCAAGTTCTCGACGAGATAATAGGACTAGATGATGCCAGCTGGGTTCACAGAGTTTGGCAACTTGACCAGGAATTCTACGAGAAGAAGATAAACCCCGGTTCAATAGCAGACATAGTCGCAGAAGCTATTGGATTATACCTGCTTCGAAACACTATTGAAAAAGGTACTTTGTTTTAACAAAATTAAGAACGCCTCGATTATCACTAGGCGCTGTTGATGCTGTTAGTACCTGTAAAGAAGGACACTACTTTTACAACTGAAAGCATCGCCCTTTAGGGCGGGGAGTAGGTCGAGAAACCCTTGGGTTTTGTGTTATAAGTAGTCCTTCAAGTCTACTTCTTTGCCATGCTTTATGAATTTTATCCTGAGATCTGGCTTGATATCTAGTCCGAGTGTTTGGAATAACTGGTATAGAGTGTAGCCGTCGATCTCGCTTATTACATTGTTCTTTATTGCCCTGTATAGTTCATTAACTAGCGTTCTATATACGTCTGGGTACTTGGTTTTCAATTTATTCATTAATTCAACTGCTTTCTCATCTGCTAGCTTGGAGTATACTATTTTCTCGGGGTCTTCAGCCTGTTGTCTCTGCTGGGAGATCTGTGTCATGAGTTTTCTATATATTTTTAACTTTAAGTGCTCTGGAATTTCCTCACTCATAGGCCTAGCCTCGACTAGTAGTATCCTATGTAGTAATTGAGCTATAGAGGGCGTTTTAAAAGGTATAATTAGTGGGAGTGAGTTAAAAATATTGTTTTGAGTAAAGATGAATTGGTGTTGGCGTTTGGATATTACAGAGTCTATTACGAAGTGGCTTATTGAAGAATCGTTCACTATTTCAAAGCTCGAGGCTCCACCAGAGGCTAGGGTTGCATGGGGGATTGGCGTATCAACCCCTAGTGTTCCAAGTATTAGGTTTAGCATTGTCATGCCTATTGATAAGAGAGATAGAGTAGTCGTTGTAATGGGCATTGTAATATCGCCAGAGCATAAAAACGAGCTTGATAAACTCAAACCCCTGGAGCGAGTTAGAGTAATGCACTCTATACTCTCAAAAGCACTAACAGTGTGTCAAGACTGTAAAATAGCTGTTCAACCAGACATAGTCAACCCATCAGCAATAGCGATAAACATGGAGATCTATGAAGAGGAATTAACAAAGCACGGTAAACCATACTTCATGAGGCTATTAACGAGGTTCTTAAACACGTACTTCGCAATAGTATCAGGGTTTAATGAATGGTATCCTGCACTACCACCTGGAACCAGGGAAAGAGGATTAACGAGCTTTATGTAGATTCAGTGGACCGGCCGGGATTTGAACCCGGGACCTCCGCCGTGCGAGGGCGGCGCTCTTCCAGCTGAGCTACCGGCCCCCAATACTGTTTAATAAGTAATGGGTTTTAAATGCTAAAAAACGCTATTAACTTAGATCCTGTATCCTCCTTCGAGAGCTTGTAGATTTAGTGGAAGCCATTTTCCCGGTATAAGCTCCTCTAGCGCGCTCTTCACATGGTCTAATTTAAGTACATTGATCTCACGTAGTATCCTCCCGAGGATAACGATGTTTGCTACTCTTCTCGTATTAAAACGCTTCTCAGCGAATTCACTGAATCTAAATGTAATTATCCGGTTTCCTTGAAACACGCTGGGTTCTACATACTCCTCATCTACTACTACCAGTGTGTTTTCTCC
>JAJHRV010000057.1 GCA_020833525.1 Thermosphaera sp. | reverse complement strand
CCCGTGGAGAATCCAAATGGGTCTATTGTCGATAAGTAGTAGCTCCTATTAAGCCTCTTTACAACCCCGGCGATGTAGATGCCGCTCTCTATTAAGCTACCTACTACTTTAGAGCGTTGCTTATTTAAATAATCAAGGCTATCAATATATGTCTTAATCCTCTCCCTTGGCGATGGATAAGTGGACTCCGTGATAATTGTTTTGGGGTATAATAATGGCCCATCTATGAGTAAGACTGGTTTGTCATTGACGAGGCTTGAATCGTGGAATTTCTCGAGGAGGCAGTTTTCAATGAATAAGCGTAGCTCTACGAGAGCGATGTGTTTATTGTAGTAGCTACTGTACTGAGTCCCCAAGGGGTTCTTTGTTAGTACACCCGGTATATCCATGGTGGAGTTTAAAATATCGCTCTCCAGCTCAACCTCTGGAACTAGGAGTATGTGTCTACACAGTGGCTCTTCAAGCCCTAGGATTGAGGAGGCGTGTGGGACATCGAAGCCCCTGCCGGTGAAGCGGCTGAATACGCTCCCGGCTCCAATAGCGAGGAACAAGTATGGTGTTTCAATGACTCTTGAGCTAGAGTCTAATGCGTAGAGATCACTAGGTGTCTTTAATCGAGTGTATTCTAGTGTTTTAACGAGTTTTTCCCCAATGACCTCTATTTGCCTATTTGAAGCTTCCTCTACGAGGAGTATTGGGTTACTCGAGGAGTCTAATCTTGTGAGTTTTGCACCACTTGAAACTATTTTTCTAAGCTCCTCAGCTATCATAGATAAGTGCTTCATTTAAACCCCTTTTAAAATGCATTATTTTTAACTTGATTACTGTATATGTATTGATTAACGCTATTATAGTGTATATGTATTTGAGGTGCTTATATTGTGGAGAAGAAGAGGAAGATACTTGCACTTGGAGACTGGGATGCTGATGGAGTAGTTGCTACAGCACTATTGACGTATAGCCAGGAATACGCGAAGAAGTACCCAGTTGAGGGTGATGTTGAGCTAGTTAAGCAGCCAATAGACCCGGATAGATTGAGGTATCTACTATCGCAGGTTAAAGAAAGCTATGAGATCGTCTACTTCCTAGACACTCCATATAGTGAAGTACTTGGTGGGGTTGTCAAGTTGTTGAAGCAGCACTTCGGGGTTGGTAGAGTGGTATTTGTAGACCACCACATTGCAAGTGTCCAAAGGGTGAATGAGCTTAGAGAAGTATTTGATGAGGTATTTGTTGACTACAGGAGGCCCACGTCTGTGATCCTATATGACGAGATCGCGCGGAGAGGCGTGAGTGTACACACTAAATTAAGGGAGTTCGTTGAGGTAATAAAGTACATGGATGCAGGGAAGAGGATACCTGAGAAGTACATGAAGTTATTTGAGATAGCGAAGATGATTTCTAAAGCACTAACGGCTGTTAGAAACGAGGAGTTGTGGTTAAAGACTATTAATTGGCTTGCAGACCCATCTCCATCTCCAATGCCTTTGAATGAGTCTACATGGAATACCGTTAAGAAAGTTATTGAAGAGAGAGATAGGGAAGTTAGAGAGGTTGCAATGAAACTAGCCATTGGAGCTGTGAAGATTGGTGATTTGAGGTTTATTGATGCAAGACATTTGTGGAGAAAGCGCGGTGCTACTGCACTAGCCTCTAAATTAGCCTTAATACTCCAAGCACCAGTAGCAATGCTCGCTGGGACTAATCGCGGCTACTCACTACTAATTATAAAAGCATCTGGTGGGAGGGCATATAGAATTGCAAAATTCCTACTAGCCGAGGGTGTTGCAAGTGATATAGCAGGACACCCCAACCTCGCCATAGTGAGGGTAGATAAAGACATCGACAAGAAGAACTTAATTGAACTACTCTACCAAGCACTATACTACTCCTCGTAGAAGTGATGGGTGTTGATACTAGTCTTAGTTAGAGAGTCAATAACTATGCATAAGCCATGGTTCCAACACCCTGAAAACCCGGGTAGAATAGTAGAGGTCAAGTCAGCGCTATCCACAGAGGGATATTCATTCATCGAGGAGAGTATTCAGGGATTTAATTATAGTGAAGCATTAAAAACAGCTAAGAGAGTACACTCGAGCGAGTACATTGAATACCTCGAGAAGCTCTCACGTAGAGCACCAGTAGAGATCGACGAGGACACGTACATGGCCAAAGACACACTCAACTTAGCGCTTGGATTCTTAAACCTCGCTTATGAATACTCATTGAAGTCAAATAGCGCCTTCCTTATTGGGAGACCGCCTGGACACCACGCGGGCTTCATTGGGGCAACTCCAGGCGTCTCAACGCAGGGTTTCTGCATATTGAATAACGCGGCTGGAGCCATACGGGGGTTTATAGATGCTGGCTATAAGAGAATACTGGCGTTGGACTTTGACGCTCACCATGGTAATGGCACTATGGAGATATTCTATAGGGAGAGAATACTACAAGTAGACCTCCACCAAGACCCCACAACGCTATACCCTCATACGGGTTACCCGGATGAAGTGGGGGAGGGTGAGGGTTATGGTTACAAAGCAAACATTGTTCTACCAAGATACACTGGCGACGACTTACTCGTGCAGTTAGTGGGGTTGATTAGAGATCTATTGGTTAAGTACTCTCCAGAGGCCATTGTGGTGTCAGCTGGATTCGATGCTTTTGAAAACGATGGATTAGCGGATCTAGCGTTAACGGAGGCTTCATACTATGCGCTCGGATCTCTCGTGAGGGAATTAAATGCCCCAACAGTAGTGTTGTTAGAGGGAGGCTATAGCGTTGGCTTGAAGAGGGGGCTACTAGCATTTATTAAGGGACTGCAAGGTGAAAGCCCCGAGTATCCACTATTAACGAAAACTCCGAGTACAGCGCGTAGACTCGCACTTGAATCTACTAGTAGGGTTCTCGATAAGGTTTCAAAGAGGGTGCTTCAAACTGCATAGTGAAGTAGAAGTTAAGTTCAAAGTAGATGATCCAGTACACACAGAGAAGCTTCTAGAGAGCCATGGATTCAGAAGAGTAGGGGAGTGTCTTGAGGTAGACCAATACTACAACCACCCATGTAGAGACTTTAGAGAAACTGATGAAGCATTGAGAATTAGATTGAGGACCTGTGGCTCTACTAAAGCTCTGGCATTGACATACAAGGGTCCGAGAGAGACGGGTGTTCAATACATAAAAGTGAGGAGAGAGATAGAGCTTCAAGTAGATCCAAGCGAATTCGAAAAACTAAAATCACTATTCGAGAGCCTAGGTTTTAAACTAGTTTCATCCTTCGCTAAGAGGAGAGTACTATATGAGGGTACCGGGGTTAAGGCTACACTAGATGAGCTTCTTGGAATAGGCTACTTCCTAGAGTTGGAATTAGTGAGTGGCGATATGAGGGGGGTGTTTAAATCGCTCGTAGAGGAGTTTATCGGGAAGCATGGTTTTAAACCAATTGATAAAACCTACCTGGAGATCTGCTTAGAGATAAATACCTGCCGCCACCTGTAGTGATAAATGGTGGTTTTCATTGAACACGTCTACTGGTGGCGTCTTGGGGCTAATCTACGATTGGATTATGAAGAGGCAAGTTGAGAAGTTACAGGATGCTAGAGATCCACGAGTGGTATACGTCACAGACCTCGTGGCCTGTACTCATAAATACCACTTGAGGAAGAAGTATCCCGAGTTAACTCTATCCTTTGAGCCCGTTGCTGTACTAGGGGATATAGCGCACGCTGGTCTAGGGAAGCTACTAGCTGAGAAGGGGTTTGAGGTTGAGTATGAAGTTTCACGTGAAGTAGTTGTTGACGGAGAGTCTTTTGTATTAAGGGGCCGTGTTGATGCATTTAAGAGAGATGAGGGTTTAGTAGTCGAGATCAAGACTAGTAGGTCCGCGGTGAACCTCCCAAAAGAGCACCACTTAAAGCAGTTAAAGGTATACCTGGAGCTACTGGGAGCGAGCAATGGTGTCCTAATATACATAACCCCGAGTAAAATAGTCGAGTACTATGTAAAACACGAGCCAGTAAACATAGAGGTTGAAGTTAAAAATCTATTAGTAGATGCAAGCCACCCAAGGTATACCTGGGAGTGTCGATACTGCGTGTTCAGAAAGATATGTCCATTCTACCAGCCCGGGAAGAAAGAAGAGTTATAAAGAACTAAAAGAATGCATTAAATTGATGATGAGCGCTCGGGTTGACTGCAAAGTGATGAAGGTCTTGAGTCCTGATCAATAGACTAGTGAATAGAGACATAGAAGATAGTGGTCTAGAGGCTCTAAGCCAGAATACACCTAGACGAGTAAAGGTATAAAAACCCCCTTTGAAGAAAAAAATGGGGGAGAGCGTGAAAACCAGCTCACTCTATTCACTCATAATCCTATTGGTCTTAGCATCCACGATACTATACCCCACCGCGACAAGTACTGAAAGCGAATCCAGCGGTATAGTATTTAATAATCCATGTTCTATTGAAGCCGTTGTCACTTATAGATATGGTAATGCTAATGTAGTTTTAGTGTATCTAAACCCCATAGTCTACTACTCCTATAGGAACTTCTACTTGATACATGGTAGTTTATGTTTCAACTTTGTAACACCAGATTATCTCCCAGCGAGTCTTCTCAAGGAGCGAGTAGGTAGGGTAAAAACTATTTTGTTGGAGAGAGGTATTAATGTAAGTATTGATACTGGTGTAGAATACCTAAAACTATACCCAGACTACGTTACTGCAACTAGTTACATATACGTAGACTTCACTAATAAATCTATTGAAGAAGTAAAGAAAATAGTGGATGTAGTGGGCACAGTATTCAGTGATCTGAACGCGACGATCGCAATATACGATACAAGGCTCAGAGAACTACATGAATTGTACGAGAAGCGCGGAATCCTAGAACTCAGTCGTCTCGGCCCAATAGAAACCGAGATATGGCCCATAAAGGATGAATTGAAGAAAGCACTTGGAGAGTGTATTACTGGCATAGGTGGATTTCCACGCGTGGCTGTGTCGCCTACTTTTAAAGCCTGGTGGTATCTTTTCGCAATGCATTTAGATCCCGAGCTACCATACTGTACAATAGAGAGTAGTGTCAACCGCATAGAGCCGTATCTTAAGAAGATGATCGATGTCATTAGAGATAATTTAATACCAGAAGAAATACCGATCTATGCGACAATAAATCTCGCTAAAATCTACTCGTTTCCTCTAATATTGACGACTACAATATCGATGCCGGAACCATACACTCCTGATTCTACGACTCCATACTCATCCATAGCTACATCTCCCTCGACAACCACGTCTCCGTCTACGAATTACACATTCATCAATGACACACGTATTATAACGACCTCAAGCCCCCTAGTTAATACACCTACAGATGAGCCTAGAGCGGCCATCTACACATTAATAGCCATTGTAGCCCTACCAGCAACAATCTTTACAGCACTCGCAATATACTCAAAGAGAAGTCTGGGGCAGGCTCACGCTATCGTACAAATGACCCCATAGGATAAAAACTTCTCTCTTCCATTACTACGCCTAATCCTAAAGGCTCATAGGGTATTCTATTGTCTCTTGGTTACTAGCTTGGGCTCTGCGATTGCCCCGATCATTGTTCTTATGGCTGATTTCACTTCATCGGGGTCTATTGATCCGCGGTATTCCAGTACGAGGGCTTCAAATTTCTCTGAGTCTCTCACTCTGTGAACTTCCACGTCTATTCCTAAGGCTTCTCTTAGTGCTTTAGCTACTGCGCCCAGGCTTATTCTATACCCACTAATCTTCGCTACATTATCTAGTCTACCGAGGATGTATACGTAGCCGTCTCTAGATATATAGCCGTAATCCCCGGTTCTATAGTATCCTTGACTCCACTTCTCGGAGTACTCAGCTGGGTATTTAATGGGAATTGAGGGCCATGGATTCTTCACGACTAGTTCTCCAATAGCCTCAACTACCTCTAATCCACTATCATCAACAACCCGAATATCGAATCCTGGTATTGGCGTCCCCGCAGAACCCGGTGCAATAGGTGGAAAAGTGTAGTTTACAAGGTTTCCAGTTATAAAAGTACCGGTCTCTGTTTGAATGTAGAGGTTTACAACTGGTATCCTACCACTCAGCTTATCGGGTATCGAGTCAATTAGTGGCGTCTTACTAGTCCCCGCAAATCTATAGGTCCACCACCAAGTCTCGGGGTCCAGGGGCTCCGCTGTTATGAGTATCGCGCGGAGAGTGTCGAGTCTCCGGGAGGATACTAGGTCACCGCTCCTCTTAGAGAGTAATCTAAGTGCACTACTAGTAGTTAGAAACAATGTAACTGAGTAGTCCTCAATAATCCTCCACCACCGATCCCAGGAGGGGTGATCGGGGCCTCCATCATACAATACCATGGTTGAGCCAATCATTAACGGCCCGAAGACCACATAGCTTACACCAGTTATCCACCCAGGCCACACAGTGCAGTAGTATGTGTCTCTTGGTCTAAGCCCGATCCAGTGGCTTGTTGCATATACTTGGACTAGAAACCCCCCGGTTCCATGGACAACTAGTCTATAGTCACTAGAATAACCCACATGTAGTCCAAATAAGGGGTGGTTGCTAGGTGCATTGAAGTCGCTTACAGCGCTGTGTTCTCTCTTAATAAAGTCCATAAACCCCTCTTCACTTTCCCTGAGTGTAGGTAGACCCATTCTCTCGTATACAACCACTTTCTCCTTAAACCCTGATGCTTCAACTGCTTTTCTAACTGTGGATAGTGTATCAATAGTCTTGCCTCGCCTTGGGAAACCACTCGCTGTAAATACTACTCGTGGTTGGACATCCCTTATTCTCCTAGCTAGCTCGTAGTATCCAAAACCCGTGAAGACTGTTTCAAAGGGTGCACCGATCTTGACTGAGGCTAGTGCTGTTGCAATTACTTCAATTAGTGGTGGTGAGTATATGAGTACCCAGTCGCCT
>JAJHRV010000056.1 GCA_020833525.1 Thermosphaera sp. | reverse complement strand
GCATTGACTTACCTTCCAATGGAGGAGAGGAGAAAATTCTACGTATACCTCAATGAATTCAAGGAGAAGGGTAGATCGGTTATTTTAATTACACATAAAATCCCTGAGGCGTTGGAAATAGCTGATAAGATCTATGTCTTAAGGAGGGGAAAACTAGTAGGGGCTCTCGACAAAGCAAGCGCTAATATCGATAAAATCCGTGATTTAATGTTCGGAGAAACTGCGAAAACCATAACTTATGAGAGATTCACAAAGCCATATGAAACACCCGTAGGTGACATTGTTCTAAATATTAGGAACTTAGTTGTCGAGGGTGACTATGGAGAAATAGCTGTAAACAACGTGTCACTGAGTGTTAGAGCAGGAGAGATCATTGGTATAGCGGGGGTTGTTGGTAATGGCCAAAGAGAGCTACTTGAAGCTATTATTGGATTGAGGAGAGTCCGCGAGGGCAGGGTGATTATTGATAACCACGATGTTACAAATAAAGGGGTAAAGCTCACTAGAGAAAGCGGAGTTGGATTTATCCCCGACCAGCCACTACGCTACGCTGTCTCTGCAGACAATAACATTGTCGAAAACGTGGCAGCATTGTTCTCAAGGAATAACTTAGTGGTTAATTGGAAGTCCATGCGTGAACTCTCAGAAAAACTTATTAATGAATACTGCATCTACCCACCAAGACCAGAAATACACGTTAAGCTTCTATCAGGTGGAAACATTATGAAAACCGTTGTTAGTAGAGAACTAGAGTATGCCTCTAAAGCCCTCATAGCCTATAATCCAACACGTGGATTAGATGAAGCAACTTCTACTTTTGTCCGGAGAAAGATAAAGGAGAAGGCTGTAAATAGTAAATTAGCTGTGTTATTTGCTAGCGAGGACCTTGATGAAGTTCTCCAACTAAGTGATTCATTATATGTAATGAATAGAGGGGTTTTATATGGACCCTTCGACCCTGTATCAACTCCTAGGAGTAAAATAGAGGAATTAATGGTGGTGTAAATGCGCATAGTTTTAGTTAGGAGGAAAAAGCCATTGAAATATGGGGGTTTAATTGTAGCCTTACTCTCTCTTCTAAGTGGAATACTTGTATTTACTATATTTGCATGGTTGATCGGCGCAAATCCGTATCCTGTGGTTGAAACAATTGCCACAACCTTTATATTCCCCGGTGTAGTTAAAGACTTCATTATCCTAACACTACTCGGCTACGCTTTACTAATAGCTTTTAAAGGAGCTCTATGGAATATTGGTGCTGAAGGACAAATGCACATGGCTTTTCTAGTGTCAATCTATATTACTCTCATCGTTTTCTTCACAACTGAGAAGTCTCTGCCATTCTATATATCAATAGGAGTTATTCTATTATCCATAGTAGCCGCTGTAGCTGCTGGAGCATTGTGGGGTGGATTAGCCGGGGTTATAAAGGCTTATGCAGGCGTGGATGAAGTCCCTGTTACACTTATATTAAACTACATTGCATACTTCATTGGAGACATACTGGTTTATGGTCCATTTAGAGGTAAGTATGTGTATGGCTATGCGAGAACTGATCTTATTCCAGATCCATACAAGTTATCTATCCCAGTACAAAGGCAGTTATCTGGAAACGCATTAATAGATACTGTAACTGGGTATATAGTAGAGTTCGCGACTTACGCTGTGTGGATTGTAGCCTTAATACTTGTATTGATCTTCACTTATTGGTTATTGAATAAGTCTAATATTGGATTGAGAATAAAGATCCTTGGATCCAATCCAGACTACCTTGTATCACTTGGATATGATGTTAGAAAAACAACGGTATTGACATTCGTGCTATCAGGTGCTATTGCGGGTTTAACTGCCGCACTATACTACCATGGCTCACTATATAGATTAGAGTATCCATTAGAGTACAATACTGCTAGTTATGGTTATTTAGCTATACTCGTAGCATGGCTCTCTATGCTCGATGTTTATTTAGTTCCACTATCGGCATATATAGTATCCGCAGTGATACTTGGATCCCAAAGAGTAAGCTCTCTTCCAAGTGTTAGAGAAGCTTTTATAAGGCTACAATTAGGTGGTGCTGAAATGGCTTTTAAATTACTAATGTTTGGCTCTATACTACTAGCATATACTATACTGAGGTTTATTCAAGACTATGAATTAAAGGTGGTTTCATAATGATTCCCCAACTCGACTACATAATCGACAAGATCCTACCAGCATTTGTAACATTCTACCTAGTATCGCTAGGTCACAGCATTTTTGAAAAATCAGGTATACTGAACTTAGCGATAGACGGCGTATTCTTCACCGGTACTGGTGCAGCTCTACTTGGGGCAATTCTACCTACTATATACAATATACCAATATCACCCCCCGTCATGGGTGTACTGGTTGCCACTTTAATAGCGGCAATTCTCGGGTTATTTATGTCTAGTGTATTGACTTTCCTACCAATAAGCCATGGTGCTGTTGGACTCTCACTGCAGTTCTTTAGCTACGGGGTTGGCATTATGCTGGGATACTATGTTAGATTAGCTTATGGAACAATTTATGGGGTATCTTTCGCGAGGGATGATGTGATATACCTATCCATAGTAAGCCTAGTAATAGGTGTAGTACTCCACTTACTCATAGAGCGTACAAAGATAGGGGCCGCTATAAGAGCTGTTGGTGAAAACCCACACTCGGCAGCAGCCTTAGGTGTTAGAGTAATGGCTATTAGGATCGTGGCTGGAATGATTGGATTCGCACTAATAGGTTTTGGCGGTGCATTGTTTATATTATCGTGGCAGAGATCTTGGGATGTAAAGCTATTTACTCTTGGTTATGGGTGGCTTGCATTCGCAACAGCACTAGCTGCTGGAAGACACCCAATAGTGTTAATACCTGTATCGCTACTATTTGGCGGATTAGTTAATTCACAAACCGACATTCAATCTAGACTCGGAATACCAGCAGATGTTGCAAAGCTCATACCATTTCTAGCGGCTCTGGCGTTGATGCTAATCTACAGCACTACGAGACTTAGGAGGATATTTGCCTCGCCTTCAAGTCTTGGAAAACCATACTATAAAGAGGAGAAGAGTATATAGTAAAAATCTTATTTTTCACTTTTCCAGCAAACAAGACCTTTCACTGTGATAGATCACATTGTAAACAATATTTTGACTAGTAAAGTGAGACTCTTCCTCAAAAGGAAGAAGTGAACCCTTTGCCTTTCTCGAGAGCCAATATGCTCACGCAGTTTCGCAACACACATACCTATAGCGTGCCATAGGTGTTTATAAACACATTACAGTTTTTAACGAGGTTCATTGACCAAAAATAACACAAGTAATAGTGAAGACAACCAGCCTTAATCTCTCCCGAAATAATGGAGATCCTCGCCACCGGGGGAGCTTAATGAGGTCTCTTTGATTAGTATATTAAGTGAGAGGGACCTGTATTAAACCGCGGTGGATTGCATGGTTGATATCTATATTCGTGGCGGATGGATCATTACGATGGATAGTGAGAGGAGGATCATTAGAAATGGAGCTGTCGCGGTTGAGGATGGATTAATAATTGATATTGGTAAAAAAGAGCAGATGGATGGGGATTACAAAGCCTATGCGGACATCGTGATCAACGCTGAGAGAGACATTGTGTTGCCTGGACTAGTGAATACTCATGTTCACTTAGCTCAGGGTTTACTCAGAGCTTGTGCAGATTACTTATCACTCATAGACTGGCTAAAGGATAGAGTGTGGCCGCTTCAAGGTAATTACAAGAAGGAGGAGGCCCTTGCCTCCGCTAAGATAGTAGTCCTCGAGATGATTAAATCTGGAACAACGGCTTTCCTCGAGACAGGGCTTGTTAGTAGATATGGACCAGACGAGATCATTGAAATGATACGTGGATCCGGTTTGAGGGCTGCTGTTGCTAGACACGTAATGGACTTAAAGGGGTATGCCACAAAAGAGAACATTCTACATGAAGGATTAGTTGAGCTAGGCGATTACAGTTTAAAAGACACTATTAGGCTCATAGAGAAATATCATGAATGGGACAACAAGATCTGGGTTTGGTTCGGCCCAAGAACCCCAGGTGCAGTCAGCGTTGAGCTATATAGAGAGATAGCTGAGAAAGCGAGAGAGTTGAATACAGGTATTACAATGCACCTAGCTGAAGTACGTGAAGACGTCGAATATACTCTAAGAGATTTCGGGAAGAAACCTGTTGAATTTGCACACTGGCTTGGATTAACAGGGAGGAATGTCGTCCTAGTCCACGTTGTATGGGTTGACGATGATGAAATTAAATTACTCAGTGAAACCAAGACGAGTGTTAGTCATAACCCATCGAGTAATATGAAGCTGGCAAGTGGTGCTGCAAGAGTATCAGATATGCTTAGGCAAGGCGTTAATGTGGCTTTAGGAACAGATGGAGGGCCAAGTAATAATACATACGACTTAATGAGGGAGATGAAGCACGCAGCCCTTCTACAGCCACTTAGAACCCTGAGACCAGACGCTATTAGAGCTGAAGATATTTTGGAAATGGCGACTATTAGGGGTGCAAAAGCCCTCATGATCGACCACTTAACTGGCAGCATTGAGAAGGGTAAGAGAGCCGACGTAATAATTGTGGATTACTGGCAACCCCACCTACACCCACTTAATAACCCCGTCTCCCACTTGGTTTACACTGCGAGTGGACACGATGTAAAGCACAGTATTATAGATGGTAGACTCATAATGTTTAATAGAAAAGTACTCACTATGAAGGAGGAGGAAGTCTTAGAGGAGGCTGAAAAAGCTGCTTGGAGCCTCTACGAGAGAACAGGTATTTGTAAAACCCCGGATTTGAAGTGGCCCGTTGTTTAAACAATCAATAAAACTAGGTTTTTAAACCCCCTCATTTATTTTTTCCATAAAAGCACATGGTGTACTTTTTGAATTTATATTTTACAAAGTACGATCCAGACGAGAGAGTAACACTTATAAGAGTTGCCCGGGGTTTAGAACCCGCAGACATTATAATCTCGAACATTAACTTAGTTGAAGTTAACACAGGCAACATACTTGAAAACGCGGCTATTTTAATAAAGGGAACTAGAGTTGCAGGGGTTTTAAAAAACAGCGATGTCGACAGGTACAGGCGTGGTAAAACCCTCGTAATAAATGGAGCTGGATTCTACGCATTACCGGGATTCATAGACTCACACATACACATAGAGTCTAGTATGCTTGACCCAATTGGATTCTCGAAAATAGCTTTGAAACACGGAACAACAACGGTGGTTGCGGATCCTCATGAAGTTGTAAACGTTCTCGGATTGGAGGGATTTAAATTATTCGTTGAGGCCTCTAGACAGACACCACTAAAAATACTACTAGAAGTACCTAGTTGTGTTCCACCTACAGACCCCTCAATGGGTTTAGAAACTCCACCAAATGGATTTCCAATAGAGGATTTCATACTAGCTATGAAGATGAATCAAGTTATTGGATTGGGAGAAGTAATGGATTTCCTCAGTGTATTAAATGGGAATTCGAAAGTCATCGATAAAATAAAAACAGCTTATGATAACAACATGATTGTAGATGGACACGCGCCACTACTGAATTCTGAGGAGTTAAATGCATATGTATCCGCTGGAATATTGAGCGATCACGAGTCAACAAATCTCGTGGAGGCCTATGAGAAGGCTTGGCGTGGAATGTACTTGTTTATTCGGGAGGGTAGTGCTTGGAGGGATTTAGAATCAATTATTGAATTAGTTAAGAAAACTGACTGCAAGCTATGCGCTTTTGTAAGTGACGACGTAAACGTAGTCGACTTATTTGAGAAAGGACACATGGATAGAGTAATCAATAAAGCCATCGAGCTCGGCTTAGACCCTGTGAGAGCAATTCAATTGGCAACAATAAATCCCGCGATTAGACTACACTTAGAAGACCATATTGGAATTATTGCACCGGGTAGGCTTGGCGACATAGTTTTATCCAGGAAACTAGAGAAGATAGATTCATTAACTGTATTAGCTAATGGTGAATTAATCTACTACAATAAGGAACTGGTTAAAACATTTAATAAATACAACTACCCTACTCATGCACTAAATACAGTTAAAGTAGAAGATAAATTAATTGAAGCAATTGAAGTAGGACCTAGAGTCCAGGTGGAGGAGGGCTGGGTTAAAGCCAATGTTATCAGGGTTCAACCAGGCTCGGCCCTCACCAAGCACATTGTTGAAGAAGTATATGTCTCCCATGGTAAAATACAGCCCTTGCCTGAAAAAGACATTATGTATGTTGGTGTACTATATAGGCATAAACCCAACGCTAGTTACAGCGTTGGTTTAATACAAAACCTTGGCTTTAAACTGGGTGGTGTGGCACAAACAATAGCTCACGACACACACAACATCATATTTGCTGGCTGGAGCGTCAACGATATAAAATTAGCGATTAAGAGAATAAAGGAGATTCAAGGTGGGATAGTTGTTGTTGATAAGGGAGGAGTAATAGCTGAAATACCATTAAAACTAGCTGGCTTAATGAGCATAGAAGAACCTGAAGTAGTCTATGAAAGCTACAAGCACATGATAAGTAAACTCAGTGAGCGTGGCGTTGTATTTGAATCAATCTTTATGACGCTTTCACTAGTCTCCCTGCCCGTAATACCGGAAATTAGAATTACCGACAAGGGATTAATCGATGTAAAACGGGGAACTGTAATTCCAGTCGTCGCGAAGTAGAAATAACACTCAAAAATAATATTTATTACGTAAATAAAACTAAATTACTAATCTGTAAGGTGACATTATGAGGGAAAAAGTAGATGTCCTAATACGCGAGGCATTAGTTGTAACTATGAACCCTGAGAGAAGAGTTCTTGATAGAGGCTACATAGCGATCAGGAATGGACTCATTGTAGATGTAGGAGTTGGAGACGGTGGAGACAAGTATTCAGCGGAGGAATCTATTATTGGGAGGAAGAGCGTGGTCATTCCAGGGTTGCAGTGTGCACACACCCACTTTTACGGTCTTTTATTGACTGGGAGTCCATGGTTTAGTAAAATCGAGCCGCCAACAGACTTCCAGCAGAACCTACAGAGAATTTGGTGGGCTCTAGACGTCCTGCTAGGCTATGACGAGGCATACGCATCCGCATTAATGGGCT
>JAJHRV010000008.1 GCA_020833525.1 Thermosphaera sp. | reverse complement strand
ACTTCACCGTATTTACCAAGGTGCTTTAATAAGTCATTGTCGACTTTAGTGAGCACTAGTTCTACTGCTGGTTTAGCCTCATGCTTTATTTCATCTATTGAGTGAACCCCAATGATCCTGCCTCTATGTATGAATACAACGATGTCGGCTACTCCCTCAACCTCGCTTAGTATGTGCGAGGAGAATAAAACGGCCTTACCCCTTTTCCTGAACTCCACTGCTAATTCTCTGAAGAACGCTATTCCCTGTGGGTCTAGTCCATTCAACACCTCGTCAAATATGAAGTTTGGTGGGTCGTTGATCATTGATACCGCTAGTGCAAACCTCTTCTTCATGCCCTGTGAGAACGTTGCTAGTTTCCTATTTATTGCATCGCCAAGCCCAAACTTCGTTAGTAATTCCTCTCCAAGTCTCCGTGCTTCGCTGCCCTTATACCCATAGTAGCCGGCTAGGTATGTGAAGTAGTCTATCGCCTTAAACTCAGACTCGAATATTGGTAGTTCTGGAACCCAGCCTACTCTCAGAGAAGCCTTCTTCTTATCTCTCGTAACTGAGTATCCGTCTATTACAACATCCCCCTGATCTGGCGGTAGGACGCCTGTAGCGATCCTAATTGTCGTTGTTTTACCCGCGCCATTCAAACCCACATAACCCACTACCTTCCCACTCGGCACCGTGAATGATACGTTCTTCAAAGCCTGTACTCTACCAAATGACTTTGATACACCGTGGATCTCGATAGTCAATAAATACACCTATTACACACTTATCGATAGCTACACTGATAGAACCTTATTATCCCTAGGGTTAATAAATATAGATTAAACAACTAGGTGTATTGTTTTTGGTTCGAGTGGTTGATTTAACACTTCGTGATGCCCACCAATCACTAATTGCTACGAGGTTTAAAACAGAGGATATGGTCCCCATTCTAGATAAAATCGATAAAGTGGGTTTCTACGCGATCGAGATGTGGGGTGGAGCCACGTTTGATGTTATGGTAAGGTATTTGAGGGAGGATCCATGGGAGAGGCTGAAGATTATAAGAGAGAGAGTTAAGAAGACGAAGCTCATGATGCTTCTACGCGGGCAAAACCTCGTTGGCTATAGACACTACCCGGACGACGTGGTTGAGAAGTTTGTTGAGTATGCTTATAGAGATGGAATAGATATATTCAGGGTTTTCGATGCACTAAATGATGTTAGAAACATGAGGACTTCTATTAAGAAGGCTAAGAGTCTAGGGGCCACGGTGCAGGGGACGATTACTTACACTATAAGCCCAGTTCACACAATAGAGCACTACTTGAAGATCGCTGAGGAGCTCGTAGCTCTAGAAGTAGACCACTTAACAATCAAGGACATGGCTGGAATACTAGACCCCTACACGGGCTACAACCTAGTGAAGGCGATCAAGGAGGAGTTTAAAGTACCCGTGGACGTGCACTGTCACTTCACCGGTGGATTAGCAGTTGCAACATACATTAAAGTAGTGGAGGCTGGTGCAGACTTCATAGATACTGCTATTAGTCCACTTGCATTTGGCACAAGCCATCCAAGTATACAAACCATGTACTACTCACTACCACCAGAGCATAGACCAAGCGTAGATCTCGACGTGGTCAGGGAGATTAGCGAGTACTTGGGTAAAGTATTATTTAGTAAGTACAGGGAATTACTAGACGTCAGGGTATTCATGCCAGACCCCAATGTACTAGAGCATCAAATACCAGGTGGTATGATATCTAATTTCCTAGCACAGTTAAAGCAGGTTGGAGCCGAGGATAAATTAAAAGACGTCTTAGAGGAGGTTAAGAGAGTTAGAGAGGATCTAGGCTGGCCACCCCTCGTAACCCCAGCCTCTCAAATCGTCGGTGCACAAGCTGTGTTGAACGTACTTTATGGGAGGTACCAGGTTGTAGCTAAGGAGACTTATAACTACGTTAAGGGATTATACGGTAGGCCCCCAGCCCCCGTAAAGAGGGAGGTTGTTGAGATTGTCTTGAAGGGTGATAAGCCTATTGAATCTAGACCAGCCGATCTACTTGATCCAATGTATGAAAAGTGCAGAAGCGAGGTATCGAATAAGGGGTTCTACGCGAAGGAGGAGGATGTATTAACATATTGTTTATTCCCAGACGTAGCAGTCGAGTTCTTCAAGGCTAGGCTGCAGACTGTTGCCTCTAAGACGCGTGATAGAGACATATGGGATGAAATACTCGGATACTAGTTTAAAGCCGGGGATTGACATATTTTCAAGTGAGTGATGAATTGCACCTCAACGGATGAGTGAAGAGGCTGACCTGGGCTGAACTAGAAAAACTACTTTATATTACCAACGATGTTTATTATTGATGACCCAACGTAAGCAGCGATCTCCACTACACCCAGTAGTTTTCTAGCTGATTCAGCCTTGAATCTAACTCTATATGCGTCTATTCTCTCAAATAAATCAAGAGCTTCAAGTGCGTCGGCAATTAGCGACTCCCTAAATGAGAGCTCAACAATGTATGGTTTACTAAACTCGAGAAGCCTTAAATCACCCTTGGAAACCCTACTACAGGCTTCTCTAACACCAATACGTAGTCTACTCTCAACAATATCGATACTTGGATAATAAGCAGCATACCTTGAAATACCCTTCTTTAGTGGAATAAAGACAACCCATGGAGTGTGAGCAGTGACCTCGCTACCCAGGTACTCGTCTCCAGCTAGTAAAGCCGTTGGAACACCCTGTTCAGATGCATATAGTGTATTTATGAGGAACTCGCTCGCTCTAACTCCATTAACCCTGATCTCCGCGAAGACTCTACCACTGTAAGTGTGATCTAGCATCCCGTGAATAGTTCCAGCGGCAGCGTGATAGCCAATGAAGAAAACAGCATTAAAGCTCTCGTCGAGCCCTGAGAGCATACTAAATGGTCTTGGATAACCCTGGATTAATCCAGCCCTGCTATCTAACTCGAGGTAGTTGATGTTGGTCATGTATCCATGACTATCCGCGACTAGAACTTCTGTGAAGCCGTTTTTAAATAACTCATCTACAGTAGCGTTAACTAGGCGGGTCATAATTTTAGAGGCAATTGAGAACTGGCTGCTCCAGGGTGAAACCATTGTGAGTGAGGCCACTCCAGGTAGCCCCTCTAGATCAACTGATATGAATGCCTTCAATACATCCACCCATTTGTCTCTAAATGGTCTTCTAATAATAAACTTATTGGTTGGTATGAATTTTTAGGTGTATTGTTGGTTGGTTTTAATGATTGGTGTTGAGGAGGCTAAGGAGAATGCAGCTAGAGAAGCCTGTAGAGTTCTAGGTGATTTCAGAGAAGTCAAAGTTATCGGCCTAGGCACAGGGTCTACAATCAAGAAGTTTATTGATTTGTGCATTGACAATATCAAGCGATACCTGATCGCCTCCTCATCAATCGATACAACTCTATATGCTAAGTCCCGTGGTTTAAATACAATAGACATGTACTCGGTGGACAGCGTAGACGTATATATTGATGGGGCAGACGAGGTCTCTAATAAACTAGACTTAGTTAAGGGTAGGGGTGGCGCATTACTCAGAGAGAAAACACTCGCATATCTATCAAGGTATCGACTATACATTATTGACTATACAAAGTTTAATGGTAGAGATTATTTATACCTTAAACCGATACCCGTGGAGATCACTCCAATCACACTACAATATACTATGCGGGCTATTAAGAACACAGGATTATTTGAACCAGTTATTAGAACGAGCATTGGTAAAGATGGCCCAGTAATTACAGATGACAACAACTACATACTGGATTTAAAGCCTCTAAGGCCCATAGAAGACCCCCTTAATACACACAAGTTGCTAAAGCTCATACATGGAGTAGTTGAAACAGGCATCTTCCCCGCGGTAGAACTAGTAGACACTGTAGTAGTTGGATACCCCGATAAAGCAGTGGTTTATAATAGAGGGGTCAGCATTAAAAACGGTTGATTTAATTGATGAAAGTAACTCACGTTCTATTTGCGGTGGGCTTAACAGGGGTTTTAGGATTATGGAGAACCCCGTGGGGTCCACTAATAGTGATCCCGGCGTCTATAGGCTCGATCGCGCCTGACTTGGATTTGGGGTCGCGCCATAGAATGTTGTTACACAACGTCTTCATACTCTTCATGCTCATAGTCTCTTCGTGGTTTACCATGGTTTACTCTGACTTAGAGCTTAGTTTATTGCTATTGGGCTTCATTATTGGTTGGATTAGCCACATAGTGCTTGATTCAGTTACTTTGAAGGGTGTTGCACTACTATATCCAGTCTCCAGGAGGTTTTATGGTTTTAAAAAATGTAGGAGTGGTAGCTTATTGTGTAATGGTTTACTCTCACTCGTCTCGATAGTAATGATTATTTATGGAGTAAAGTCATTCATCCCCTAACTACTCCTCTTTTTACTTGCAACTCTCAAAGCCATGAAGCCTAGGATTACTGTAACGCCTAGCACTAGTGCTAAGCCGTTTGTTAAGTATAGTAGACCCGTCTTCTTCAAGTCCTCTACTTGTGCAAGCGCCTTATCCTGCTCGATGACCTTGCTTCGATAGAGCTCTCTATCTGCTTCGCAACTACGTAATTGGCTACTGGTATCTACTAGTGTTTGATTTAGTTGAGTGATGTTCTGCTTTAATTGATCTAATTGTTTATTGAGATTTGATACCTCTTTATTAACGACTAGGTTTTGAATGTGGTTGAATGGATTAGGGCTACTATATGATAGCAATATAGCGGTTAACTGAGACATAGTCCATTCTTCCTCGAGCTTCCCCGTTGTGGGCAATAGTCTACTCGCGAATACTGCATAGTACTCGCTATTATGGGATAATATAAATACTGCTAGGTAGTCTGGTTTGAATGAGCTAGCATATATTGTTAATTCATTGACGAGTAGCCTGTAGAATTCACTTATTGACTTATCATACCAGTCAACACCAACATATTTTCCAACGATATCGAGTTCTGGCAGATAGGCGTATATTAGTGAGTTATTGGATTCACTAAGTGCTTTTCTAAGAAACCTCATTGATGATCCATAAACCTGGGCTATCCACCAATTAACCGAGTCTTCATCCAGTTTACTGATTAAATCACGGTACTTGACTAGTGTATACCAGTGGATGAATACATCGTTGAATGGTGTAAAGCCTGTGGAGGCATAGCCTGTGGTTCTCATCGCTCCTGGGAACAGTAGTCTAATGGTGTTGCTTGAGACTTCTAGGGTGTAGAATAACAAGTAGTATGAAACAGTATTGTTATCTATCTGAACTCTAACTTCTAATGGACCGAGTGCTCTACTAGATGTGTAATTAGGCGTAGACGTCGTCAAATTATAGTTCAATAGTGTTAACTTAATTGACTCCCCCTCGAGTTTTGCAGTTAGATCTGTGTTGAGTGTATACCAGTGTATTGTCCCATTTATAGGTATCTCCAAGATACCTGGTGGTAAGTGGTTTTCATCGAAGTTTACAAGTGGGTTTATCGTGGAGGAGTGGTTAGCTGGGTTTACTGGAGGGACGTTTACAAATGTTGCATTACTCCACAAAATCGCTATTCTACTTTGATTTAACAACTCCTTTGTAATGTCTATACTCGTGGACTCCGGTTTTACGCCTGTGAGGATCCACGAGATGTAGTAGTCTAGGGGTGCTTGTTGATTATTTTCAAGCCTCACAAGCAGTGTTTTCAATTGTGCAGATGTATTAGTGGCGTTTAGTAATATGTATGGATCCCCGCTTGGAATGAAGAAAACAAATATGTTCTTGTATC
Source organism: Thermosphaera sp. (assembly GCA_020833525.1). GTDB lineage: Archaea > Thermoproteota > Thermoprotei_A > Sulfolobales > Desulfurococcaceae > UBA285. The sequence continues at coordinate 17,581 of JAJHRV010000008.1, read as the reverse complement.
CTTGCTCTCCAATAACTAAGCTTGAAGCGGGGTTTAGTATAGATGCTACAATTAATACCAGTATAAAGCCCTCAATTAGTTTTGAATACACCATATATTCACCCTATAATTCTCAATCTATATAAGAAGCCGATAGATAAAAAGTCTTAAATAACATGCACTAGAGGCGTGGTCTTTGTGGAGCTCCAGAGTAGGCTTAGCGGCTCTGAGTTATTCTTCGAGGTAGCTGGGAGGCTCATTGAGTCTGCAGCGGCTGGTGTTGAGAAGGTTTTCGTGGAGAAACTAATAGATCTATACAATTACATCGTCCACGATAGGCCTTCCTCAATCGCCTCACTGAATTTACTGAGGTTTGTAGCTCAGAGGCTTCTTAATGAGGGATTTACGAGGATGGATAAATACGTTTCTAGCTTGGCTAGTGAGTATGATAGAGCACTGTGGAGGTCTGCAGAGGTTGCTGCCCGCAGGGTATTAGATGGAGAGGTAATTATGACTACTAGTAATAGCCTCGCTGTGAGGAGGTTTTTGAAGACGTTGAGGGATATTGGTAGGAAGTTAGAGGTCTACGTAACTGAGTCGAGGCCGGGGAGGGAGGGTTTACTCCTTGCAGAGTATGCTGAATCCCTTGGATACCCAGTCACCCTTATCGTGGACTCTGCTGCACGCTTCTTTGTGAGGGATGTTGATAAAGTGGTTGTTGGAGCTGAGGGGATTGCGAGTAATGGTGCACTCGTAGCGAAGGTGGGGACGGGGTTGTTGTCTCTAGTGGCTAAGGAGGCTAGGAAGAGGGTTTTCGTCATAGCTCCAACCATGAAGTTTAGCTATGAAACAATCTATGGAGAGTTACTTAAGCTACCGGAGGGTGGTGCAGAGTTGATTGTTGAGAGAGGAGAGGAACCTCCCGTGGGGTTTACTGCGAGGGTTCCACTATATGAAGTTGCACCACCAGAGTACATTGATGCCATTGCAACAGAGTATGGTCTTGTCGCTCCACAGGCTATACCGCTCCTACTTAGGAGTATTTATGGTGAATACCCACCGAGCTACCAGCCTCTACCCTATCTAGTCCAAGTGTTGGCCGAGAAATATGGGGTGAAGAAGTAGTGGGTCTCCCTAATAGTGTTTTACAAATAGCGAGTGGAATAAGGACTATGAAGATTAGGGGTGCTGGTAGAATAGCTAGGTCTGCCGCCGAGGCATTGAAGTACGCTGCTCTAGAGTATAGTGGTGCGAGAGAAGTATCTGAATTCAAAAAGTACATGGTTGAAGCAGGTAAGCTACTCATATCAACGAGGCCTACAGCTGTGAGCCTACCCAATGCTGTAGTATTTGTTTTAAGGAATCTACGTGGGGTCTCGAGTTATGAAGAAGCAAGGGAGTCCGTGATTAAAGCCGCAGATGCCTTCATTAAGAACTCAGAGGAGGCTGTGAAGAGGATTAGTGAATACGGTGCAAAGAGAATTAAGGAAGGCTCGGTTGTCTTAACACACTGCCATAGCTCAACAGCTGTCGAGGTTATTGCGAGAGCATATAGTGAGGGGAGAGTCGTCAAAGTCTACAATACCGAGACAAGGCCGTTTCTCCAGGGGAGGATTACCTTTACTCATCTTAGAAAATACGGTGTCCCCGTAGTCCAGATCCCTGATAGCGCTGTTAGGTATATTATGCATGAAGTAGACTACGTGGTTGTAGGTGCTGACACTATTACGAGTAATGGAGCGGTAGTCAATAAGATCGGTACGAGTCAAGTCGCTCTAGCAGCTAAGGAGGCGAGAGTCAGAGTGTATGTCGCCGCTGAATCATATAAATTCTCACCTCTCACATTAATAGGTGAGTTAGTGAAGATCGAGTATAGGGACCCCGAGGAGGTTGTCCCAAGGGATTGGCTCGACAAACACCCCGGTGTGAGAGTTTTAAACCCCGTTTTCGACGTTACTCCACCTGACTACATCGACGCTATTATAACCGAGTATGGAGTACTGCCACCACAAGCCTCAATACTAATACTCATTGATAAACTAGGCTGGACGCTGGAAAGTATAAAGTACTCTGAAAACATTGTAGAGAACTTGGAGAAGACTATAGAGTAGAGACTTATGCCCCTCACACCACGCAGGACAATCAGTGTAAGTGAGATGAGGGAGGAAATTATTAGGTTAATAGATAACAACCAGGAGGTAATATACAAGATCGCTTTTTACTCCCAGCAAGAAGTTCAAGGCCTACTAGGGGAGGTTATGAAGAGATGGGAGAGAAACAACTACGAGGGTAGACCAATTGATTATGCAACTGACGAAGAGGTAGTGGTGTTGTATAAAATAGCTAAGAAAATTTCCTCTATGAAGCCAGAGGTTCTATATAGAATGTATGGCAGGGATTATATTCCACACTAGTTTTTAATCTTCAACATTATTAATTAAATTGTCTAATGGTGGTGGATTTTGAGTGTTGATGATAAAGAGAGACTGAGGAGCGAGGTCTTAAGGGTTCTCGAAACAATCGCAGACCCCGAGATAGGAATCGATGTAGTTAATCTTGGGTTAATATATGACATTCAAATACTCGATAATCGGAGTGTAAAGATTAAGATGACTCTTACATCTGCTTTCTGCCCTCTATCAACTTACCTACCCCTAATGATCATTGACCAACTCAAGGAGAAACTAAACTTGGATGCAGATGTAGACATAGTATACGATCCACCGTGGACGCCGTTGAGAATGACTGAGAAGGGGAGAGCTCTATTCAAAGAGAGATTTGGGTATGACATCGTCGAGTTATATAAGCAGACAACTGAGGGGCAAAAATAATGGGGTGTAGGAGTTGAGTTGGAGTATATTGACGCTTCTAAGGGAGAACCCTGATCTACTGAAGGAGCATGCTAAGAAGAGATTCATGGATCCAGGGATTGTGGAGAAAGCTCATAGACTAGATCTAGAGTGGAGGAGGCTACTAACCCTGGTCCAGGAGGTTAGGCATAAACACAATGTTTTAAGTAGAGAAGTTTCTAAAACCCCCGAGCCAGAGAGGCAGAGGAAAATTGAGGAGGCCAAGAGGCTTCTCGAGGAGCTTCAAAGACTTGAAGCTGAATTGAAGCATGTTGAAGAAGAGAGGGAGAAGGCTCTCCTAGACCTACCAAACATAGTTCACGAAACCGTCCCAATAGGTCCAGACGACTCCTACAATGTACCAATAAGGTTTTATGGTAAGCCAAAGGTCTGGGTTGGGTATATTGAGCAATTCAAGCAGCAGACAGAGAAGTATGGGTTTAAAGTAGACTATGAAGTCGTTGAGAAGAAGCCTATTGGCCACGCAGATATGTTGGAGAACGTATTGAATCTCGGTAATACAATTAAAGCTGGTGAAGTTGCTGGCAGTAGATTCTACTACTTATTCAACGACATAGTATTCCTAGACATAGCTCTACTAATGTATGCCATAGACTACTTAACTAGGAAAGGTTATACACTAGTACTACCACCCTACATGCTTCGATACAAGGTAATGATGGGTGTAATAGACTTCAAGTCCTTTGAAGACGCTATATACAAAGTCGAGGGTGAGGATCTATACTTGATCGCGACTGCAGAGCACTCCCTGGCAGCACTACATGCAGGCGAAGAGATACCTGAGGAAGAGCTACCCTTAAAGTACGTTGGTATATCCCCCTGCTTTAGGAAAGAGGCTGGTGCAGGTTCTAGGGATTTAAAGGGCATATTTAGAGTGCATCAATTCCACAAAGTTGAGCAATACGTGTATGCGAAGCCCGAGGAGAGCTGGGATTTAATGGAGGAGTTGATTTCAAACGCCGAGGAGTTATTCAAGGGCTTGGAGATACCGTATAGGGTGGTGAATATAGCGAGTGGTGATCTAGGTGCTCCAGCGGCCAAGAAGTATGATTTAGAGGCATGGATGCCCGCTCAGGGATTGTACCGTGAAATGGTTAGTTGTAGTAATACAACAGATTGGCAGAGCTATAGATTGAGAATAAGACTTGTCAGGAGGAAGGGGATGGTGAAGGAGTATGTACATACATTAAACAGCACAGCAATAGCGAGCACTAGGACAATAACAGCAATACTCGAGAACTTTCAAAACGATGATGGAACAGTAACCATACCAAGGGCTCTTCGGAAATACCTCGAGGTATTTGATAAAGCACCAAAAGACTACATACACCCATTTAAGAGAGAGTAGGTAGTCTTCTCATCTATTCCAAAACTCATAATATAAAGATACGCAATCCCTTTTTCAAATATATTAGTAAATCTACTTTTAGTCCACTATAGACCGTTTGCCCCTAGATGGTCACACCCTTCATTTTTTCAGGGTCTCACCTAGGGGCTTCCACCTCGCCCACGGGGACCTGGGGATCCCTGTGGGGTCATGGGTGGCTGTCGAGCCCAACGGCACGGGGCTCCCATCCACCACTAACCCACCTAGGCTTAGAGCAGTGCTCCCATCGTCTAGGCGGCTTCAACAGCCTCTCACGCTCACCACTCACACCTAGACCCTAACCGACAATAAAAAACCTAAAAAACCCAATAAATTTTACTGCCCCTTCTCTTATAAACCCTATTCAAGAAGGAGTATTAATCTAGGGGTTGGTATTGGAGGTAACTAAAGTAATCGTGGAGATTCAGCTAGACTTTAGTGAAGAGAGTGATAAGGCTCTACGCTTATTGTTCAATGTAGCCGAGGAGCTTTTAGACCGCTATAATTTATGGGTTGAGATAGTCCCAGTTCACGTTTGGTTTGTGGATCCACTTGAAGCAGAGCTAGCTGATTTACCGAAGATATACATCAATGGAAAACTTAGGTTTATCGGTAAAGCCCCATCTAGGGGTGAACTAGTGAAAGCCATTATTGAACACGTAGGACTACCACCCGCGAAGAGTGAGGCAACTACGCAGGTGTATGCAAAAGTGGGCTTTGACGGTGGATTACCCGAGGTTTCATTAGTTAGTGATTAAATATATAAGGGGATTTACTTAAATAAATTAATGGCCGAGCACCTCCACCACTCAGTAAGGGGAGTGTTTCAGAGTAGAAGAGTGATTCAATTAGTAATTTGCAATACAGAAAAATTACGATTATACAGCATCCGGGTATCGCTAGTATTCCGGAGGGGTGTTTTTAGATAGAGTGGTGCAGGGGGACTGCGGGCTGAGTGGTGGGGGTGTAATGAGGCCCTCTATGAACCCTGTTCTTTAGCCATATTGTTGTGTCTCTGTGTGCTCTGTATATTGATTCCTCGGGGTCTCTTGTCTCATTGTAGTGTATTGTGTATGATGCTAGGTAATAATCACCAGCTCCAATCTTGTAGTCTGCTATGTAGTCTTCCGGGATCTCTATGAACTTAACTCTCTCTTTTGTTAATAAAATGAATTTACCCGGCCTCCGGGTCACTACAATTACACCATTCATAATCTCTCTAATTTCATGGTAGTTGCTTTGAACACCCTCCATGCTTGTAATTGACTTAAACTCACTTATGTCCGCGTGTACAATATCGGCTAGCTCGAGAATGCTGTAAATTATTTTACTTGGCTTAAGGTATATGTTGGCGTCTACTTGTTCCCTTATATATCCCTGAATATCTATTGCTAAAAGAACCGACTTTGATCTAAGTGTCTTCAATAAGCTGTACCCTATTTCATTGATCACGGGGTTTGCTATTACTATGCATAATCCACTGTGGGTATTCCAGTTGAGTATTTCAGGGGATTTCTCCATTATCTTTAGCTCACGTGCACCGCCACGGTACCTTAAATAGAATAAATTAGTTCTTGTAGAGTACTGCCTCTTAACAATGTATTGTGCAATAGGGTGTCCTGAAAGCAGTGGAGAGTACACGGAGTAAACCTCTACTGGTATACCTCGAGATATTATGGGTAGACTCGAATAGTATGATCCTCCACCATACGAGACTACCTTTAAGCCGTCTTCATACTCGATAATATCTATTGTGGGGTTTCCATAAACACAGTACTTCAAGACTCCTCCTCGCTTAGCTTCATCTGTAGATCCTCGAGTTTCTTCCTATACTCTCCAATATGGTAGTTTTTCATGTGTATAATTAAATCCTCCACGGTGTAGAAGAATGAGTTTTCATACTGGTAGTTTAATGGAGATGGCTCATTCATGCACCTGGATGCCGCGTGAATGCATACAGGACACGCGATTAACCCCGTGATTCGATCACGGCAGGTTCTAAACCTAATTCCATCTATCTCCACTGTGAATAACTCCCATTTAGGCTCCCACGTATACGCCATGACTAATCAGCCGGTTGATCCCTCTTCACCAATCAGAGGCCTAAAGCTATTCATCACTCTCTAATAATAGGTCTCAACGGGGTTAATATAGTAGAGTGGCTAATCAACTACTATCAATCCATTCCTCTCAATATGCCTCAACACGTTGTCTAATAAATCTCTACTCCTCACAAATACATGCACTTCGACGCCATCGCTGAACTCCATAATCGCCTTTAGCATCTCCTCTATAGACTCCTCGGGGCTCAGTCCACCCACACCAGCACCCATTAGTGGAAATGCAATTGTCTCTACACCGAGTTCTCTCGCTTTGAGTAAAGCTGCTTTTGTAGCTTGATATACGTATTCCCTTGTAGATGGAGAGGCTGGGTATTGTACGGTTGGTGCGTGGATCACGTATTTAACCCTGAGTTTCCCAGCTGTAGTAGCTATAGCTTGCCCTATGGGTACTGGTGCATGCTTCTTAGCCTCTTCCTCTATTATGGGGCCTCCTTTCTTCTTTATAGCTCCAGCTACTCCATCACCCATAATCATAAGTGTATTCGCGGGGTTTACGATGGCGTCCCCCATGAACTATGTTATGTCTCCTAGCTCAATGTGCACTATTATATTGTTCTTTGCTATTTTCAATTAGTGAGCACCAGTAATGAAGCTATGGTGGTGTTGGCACGACCACGCTGTTCCTGTATTTCTCTAGTTCAAATGTGTTTGTATCTAGTCTAGCGACTTCATAGCCTTTGACGTATTTTAGGAATTCATCAATGGGCTTCAATGGCAGTGTTGCCCCCGGTATCCAGTAGTGTATTGGAAGTACATTTATGGGTTGTGTTTTCTCTACAATACTCCAGGCTTCAATTGGCTCTATTGTGAATGTCCCGCCAACGGGTATTATTAGTAAGTTTACTCCTTTGAGTTTCTCCATTATTGGTTGATCTGGTATTTCACCTAGATCTCCTAGATGAGCTATTCTCATACCTCCGACTTCTATAATGTATAAAGCGTTCTCACCGCGCCTCCTTCCCTTTTGCTTATCGTGATAGGTCTTTAAGCCAGTTACTTTAATGTTGTCTACTAGTGTCTCTCCATAGTGCATTTTCAAAACACGTGTTTTGTCTTTTGAAACAACCTGTGTGGCGTTGTGGTCGAAGTGGTCATGTGTTACAAGCACTAGATCTGCCTTCACGTTTGGCCTCTTCAAGCCTATACTAGTACCATCGTGAGGGTCAAATACCACTACGTACTTGTCGAAACTTAGGGATACACATGCGTGTCCATGCCAGGAGACCTGCATTTATACACACCCCACTTGATAATATATTGGAAAGTAGGAAATATACTTATCAATAATTGGTGTTGCTCATTGATTAGCGAGGTGTTAATGGTTATTGCAGGCATACTAGTCTACATACCTCAAATGTTTCTATACATATACCACTCTATTCTCGCATCCAAGTGTAAGGCAACGATTCGAGATTCGAGCTGTAATTTACAGGCTAATACAGCTGAGAATATTTCATTCATACTACCAGTTAGGAGGGAGCCGTTAGAGTATATTGAAGAAGCCGCTAAATTTGTTCACAAACTTGGAATACCCGGCTATGAATTGATCATAGTGTCCGATGATCCTCCCGAGGAGAAGGATGATTTATTTAGGCTTGTCTCTAGGCTTAGAGACATGGGTGTTAACGCGTGGATTATTTGGCGTAGTGTTCCACGTGGATATAGAACTGGTGCATTAAACGATGGATTACTTCTATCAATAGGAGACTACGTCTACGTAATAGATGTTGATAGTAGGCCCGAGAAGGGCTTCTTCGAGAGAGCTGTGGGGGTTCTCAAGAAGGGCAATGATGTTGTAGCTGTGGTGGGTAGGTGGGAGCCATTAAATCAAAATACTTGTGTTAGTCAAGCACTTGCATATGCCTTGAGGTTTATGACTAGGATTCTATATAAGTCTAGGTCTAACCGTGGACTATTCACATACCCACTTGGGACTGGTACTCTCTACAAGGCAGTGATTCTAAAGAGTGTTCTCAATGGATGGGATGAGGAGAGAATACAGGATGACGTAGAGCTAGGTGCTAGGATTATTAAGTCGGGGTATAGAGTATTCTACTTGGATGACCAAGCAATACTAGTGGAAAACCCCGATACATATAAGGGGTTTAGAATACAGCAAGCGAGGTGGGCTTATGGAGCCCTAGACGCTGCAATAGCTAGGTTTAAGCACATATTGTCTTCTAAAACCCCACTCCGCGTCAAGGTCGACGCTATATTGTATCCAACACAGTATGTTCTACACTCACTTATATTTCTGGGAACAATTCTTCTAGCTATACTAGCTTTTCTCAGAGTGCGCGAGCCGCAATTACTGACAATATTATTCACTACATGGTTATTGTCTCTAGCTCTATACTCGTTGACTATGCATTACTGCGGTGGAGAGGGGTTGTCTAAGCGGTGGATCATTGTACAGGCTGGGAGACTAGCTGCTTTAACAAATGCTATTTCACCATACATAGCTTACAATACGTTGAAGGCTTTGTTGAGGATAAGAGTTGAGTATAAGAGGACTCCTAAGGGGAGGTATCAGTGGCTTGGAGGTGGCTTGAGGCCTCCACTCGAGTTGATTCTAGGTCTAGTTTTACTCTGCGCTGGGGTAATGGGGCTTTTTAGTGGCTGGGGGACTAGTTGGATCTGGCTTTTGGCTTCATCGATTGGTTACTTGTACATCGTCTATAGGTTTCCAAGGGATGTTTTTTATAGTTAATGCTGCTTTTGAACCCTGGGTTTTAAGCACTTATTTTATTGGATTATATGAGGGGGGTTTTGTGCTTACATATGCTGAAAGAGACTACTCAGACGGGGAAGTCTATGGGTTGCTTAGACCATATGTCTCAGCTTGGTTTAAGAGGAAGTATATTGAGTTTACTCCTGTTCAGAGGAAGACTATTCCACTAATTAAGCAGGGTGTAAATGTTCTTGTTTCAAGCCCTACTGGTACTGGTAAAACACTAGCTGTTTTCCTTGGATTAATAGATAGAATGTACGAGTACTATGAGAAAAATGGTGAATTACCAAGCGGTGTACACATAGTATATGTTAGTCCATTGAGGGCTCTAAATAATGATATGAAGAGGAATCTATACGACCCCGCTGAGGGGATTATTGAAGTCGCTAGAGAGATGGGGTATGAACTGCCCGAGATAAGAATAGCTGTCAGAACTAGTGATACCTCTCCCTACGAGAAGCAGAAAATGCTTAGAAACCCTCCACACATACTTATAACTACTCCTGAGAGCCTTGCATTATCGTTGAATGCACCTAGATTTAGGCAACTACTTAGAAATACGCGTGTAGTGGTTATTGATGAAATACATGATTTAGCATCTAGTAAGAGGGGGAGCCACCTCGCAGTTAGTATTGAGAGGTTGGAGAATCTAGTTGGATCCCCTGTGCAGAGAGTGGGGTTGAGCGCGACTATTGCACCATTAGAGGAGGTTGCAAAGTTCCTCGTAGGCTACAGGGATGATGGAGAGTTACGGGATTGTGTAATTGTAGATGCAAGATTCGATAAACCAGTGGATATAAGAGTTGTTGCTCCAGTTGAGGATCTCGTGCATACGCCTGCAGAGGACGTCAACTTGGCTATATATAGGAAGATCATTGAGTTGGTGAAGAAGCATAAGACCACGCTTATATTCACCAATACTAGGAGTGCAACTGAAAGAGTGGTTTTTAAATTAAGAAAGCTCATGGAGAGGGAGAAGATACTAGATATAGATGAAATAGAGGCACACCACAGTAGTCTAAGTAGAGATGTAAGGCTTGAAGTTGAGGAGAAGTTGAAGAAGGGTGAGTTAAGGGTTGTCGTCAGCTCTACCTCCCTCGAGCTAGGCATTGACATTGGATACATAGACTTAGTTATTCTACTCAGTAGCCCTAAGAGTGCTACTAGGCTACTACAGAGAGTTGGGAGGAGTGGACACCACATTAGAGAGGTGAGTAAGGGTAGGGTTATAGTGGTTGATAGAGATGATCTCGTGGAGTGTGCTGTACTAGCTAAGCTCGCCATGGAGAGGAGGATTGACAACATAAGAATACCGAGGAACACGCTTGATGTACTAGCACAACACATTGTTGGATTAGCCTTGGAGGGGGATTGGAGAATTGAGGATGCATATAGACTCGTCAAGAGGACTTATACATTCCATGATTTAAGCTTTGAGGACTTTCAGAGTGTAGTGTACTACTTGGCCGGTAGACTCGGCGACTTCTACGAGTACCAGCGTATATATTCTAAAATATGGCTTGACGATGAGAAGGGGGTTTTCGGCAGGAAGAGGACTTCGAGGATTATATACTACTTGAATATTGGTGTTATACCAGATGAGAGCAAGGTAAGGGTTTTCACTACTGATAGGAAGTATGTTGGTGATCTCGAGGAGGGCTTTGTAGAGTACCTTGCGCCCGGTGACTTATTTATTCTAGGTGGTAGAGTATATGAGTTTATTCAGTCAAGGGGCCTCGTATCTGTTGTAAGGCCTGCTGATGGGCAGAGACCCACTGTTCCCTCGTGGTTTAGTGAGATGCTTCCACTATCCTTTGACTCTGCTATTGAGGTTGGTAAGTTTAGGAGGAGGGTGTCTGAGCTACTGGATAAACTGGGTTTCGATAAAACAATTGATTTATTGACGCGTGAGTATAGGCTACAGAGGCATGCTGCTAGGTCTATTTGCGAGTATATTCTCGAGCAGAAGCTGTACGCCAACAACCTTGTTCCCTCAAATAAACTCATATTGATTGAGATATTTGATGAAGATACACGGAGGAACATTATTGTGCACTCTTTATTTGGGCGTAGAGCTAATGACGCGCTTGCCAGGCTTTACGCCTACATGGTTGGGTCAAAGCTAGGTGTGAACATAAAGATCACTGTTACAGATAATGGATTCATGCTGTCTCTTCCAGGCCACCCTGACGCAGACTATGTTGAGTTATTTAGGAGTATACCATTGAATCAAGCTTGGGATGTATTGACGAGGGTTATTAGGAGAACGGATCTCTTGAAGAGGAGGTTTAGGCACGTAGCAGTTAGGAGCTTTATGCTACTTAGGAGGTATAGAGATGTAGAGAGATCTATTCAAAAACTACAGTTAAATGCGGAGGAGTTGTTGAAGGCTGTTGAGGAGATCAAAGACTTCCCTGTGTTGAAGGAGACTTATAGAGAGATATTAATGGACTACATGCACGTGGATGAAGCACTGAAAATACTCGAGGCAGTTAAAAACGGTGAAATAGAGGTCAAGAGCATTGGACCACTAGACATTCCCACGCCATTTGCACACAGTATTGTAGTTCATGGATACACAGATGTTGTGTTAATGGAGGATATGAGGAGGCTACTAGCAAGGCTACACGACCTCGTAGTTGAGAGGCTTAAAGAACTAAAACTACTACCGAGGGAGTCGGGGGATTCGAGAGCGGAGACCTACGCCGCTACTTAACACTATCTCTCCAGTCTTGATATAAAGAAACCCTCGCACCCATGTATATGTGGAAAAGTTCTCTTTACTCTATCCCAGTATCTATATATTGAATACCCCGTTGAGGCCCTTATACCCGGCTCTACTGGATGGTGTTCTACCCCCATATCTAAGACTTCATTTACCACCTCTTCACCTTCTTCTGGGAGGAGTGAGCACGTGGTGTATACAGCGTTTTCAACATGCTTGAGGGCATTGTATAAAATCCCTAACTGTAGTTGTTTCATCTTATAGACTAGGCTCATGTCTCCGAGAAAGATCTTGATTGCGGGGTCTTTGGATATAGAGCCACTACTAGTGCATGGTGCATCTATTAATCCATAATCTCCTCTACCTCTGAGGTTAATGTACCTACCATCACCCAATACTATTTCTACTCTCGATAAATCTACTCCATAATGCTTCATTAAATAAGTGGTTTTCCATAGTCTACGCGGGGAATTGTCAATTGCAACTATCCTAGCTTTGTTCTCAGTTAACTGCATTATTAGAGATGACTTAATACCCGGGGCCGCTGCGAAGTCGTAGACTACGCTCCCCGGATCAGGCTTCAATGCCTCTACAGCTAATACGCTGGCTTTATCCTGTGGTATAACTTCACCATTCTTGACTAAATCTAGCGATCTAATTGATCTCTTAGACGCCAATACCTTCACGAGGTATGGTATGTCTGGATCAACCTCTACCCTAGCCCATTTCTCAAGATTCTTCAGGGCTTTATCTACATCTACTTTAAGAGTATTGATCCTTAGCCATAAAACCCTCTTATCCATTGATGAGAGTAGATTAACTAGATCACTTCTTGGTAGGAGGAAGGCTAGCCTTTTGTAAAACCACTCTGGAAGAGAGTATTTTACATGTAACTCTGCGAATTCAAGACTCTCTATAAGCTCTAGGAGATTACCTAGATTGGTTTTCTCCACAATAAATCTTGGATTTAATCCTCCCTCATTATGGTAAATATAGAGGAATAGGCGGGCTAGTAACCTATAACTCGGCCTCCTCCCAGAACTTAGTACAATATATTTTAGCGTATAGTATCTAGATATAAAGCTCCGCACTAGCTCATAAAGCTCCTCTCTCATCGTTAATTGAAATCTACATTTATGTATTCTACAGGCTTCCCTAAAAGCACGTCTCGTGCTAAGTTTCTCGTTTTCAATAATGTACAGCGTAGTTGCGAGTATAGAGACTACTTTATCCGGATCCAATATCTAACAGCCCTCGATTGAAGGGATTGTCAATAATGCATTTAAATAATGATCCTTTAACTACCTCTATAATTATGCATTATTGCTCTAAAATTACTTTCTCGATATACTCAACGAGCTTCTTCCTGAGTTTCTCTTTTTCACTAGGTTTCCACGCAGTAAGGGGTTTATGAGTGCCGTGTTCTAATTCAACCCCTCTTCTCATCTTTTCCCTACTCGTCTACAACACCCTTTATTTATAACTGTTGGTTCCCAACCTTTAGTATATAATTAAACCCTAATAAACGTGTTTACTTGGATAAGTGGGTTGGCATGAATTATGATTAGATATTAGCGCTTATGAAACATTGCGTAAGGCTATACGCACTCGTTTATTCGATCAGGGAAACACTTTAATAGTAATATAAACCAGTAGAATTAATAGAGGTGAATTGAATCAATAAGGTTATAGTGTTTGAAAAGAAGTCGATGTTGAGCTGGATGAAATGAATTGGATTGAGTTAATGGGGGACTCCATAGTCCTTAGAGAAGTGGAGAGAGATAATCGAGTAATTAGAGTCTTCGTGAAAACTCCAGAACTACGCGATTTAATCCATGCATCAGCTTTGACTAGAGTTCTAAAACTGGAAGTTGTATTTGAACGTGGAATTGTAGAGTACTCTTTTAAACTAAACCAGGTTTCAAAGCCGCTGGAGATTTATGGGTTCACCATTGATTTATCGGGGTTTAGAGTTCAGTGTTATAGACTTGAAGATTCAGGATTATACGAGGTTAGAGTGGATCCTAGGAGTATTAGAGTTTCATCGGGGTTTCCACGTGTAGACAGAGTGGTTGATGAGATCTCCGCGTATAGGGGTTTATGGAGTGGGGTTTTGTGTGGTCCACGCGAGCAGTCTTTATTTAACTACGATTTAATCCTCAAGGCGAGGTATGCACTAAATTATGCTTTATTTAGGAGAATTAAGGAGGCTTGGTTAGAGTATGCTAGTGAATACAATGCATTCATATACTCAATAATACACAGTGCCTTGCTGGAGAAGGGCTTTAACCCTACATTGGAGGGCCTCGAGTGTATACGTGGGAAGTGCAGTGAAGTAGAGTACTCGAAGAGCGTGGATTGGCGGGGTGTGAGGTTGCCGTATATTAGTGACTCAAGGAGACTCTACGTATTACTCGAGAGGATGATTAATGGCTCGCAGCCAGACATACTACTTTCTTCGAGTAGTGTACAATTAGTAGTTGAGTGTAAACAAGGGGCTCCGAAGACGTGGTTGTCGAAGGCTATTAAGCAAGCTAGGAGATACAGGAAGTATGCTGATATCCTCGTGCTAGTAGCAAGTAGTGGGCTTACGAGCAGCGACTATGAATACCTCTTGGGGAATTACGACTATGTAGTAGACGAGTGTAATTACAAAAACTACACCCTATGTAGGACGCTCCTTAGCGGTATTGTTGGAAACGCGATCACGTGATTTAAGTATGTGTAATGACGTATAAGAGTATTCGCAAACTCCCTACCTAGTCTTATATTTTTATAGCATACTTTCCAAATAGTAATTTTTGGGATTCAAGGAGGAAAATATGAATGGAAACCTAACGAACCCACGTCTATCTCTACTACTACTTACTCTAGCTTGTGGATTAATAATGGTAATCGCTGTTAATGCAGGCTACTACTATAACTACTTATTCACTCCATATTGTCTACTCGCTTGGAACTGTTGGTTAGAGCCCTTGGTATCCGTGTTCGCAAAAACCTCTCTCTGGATAGTCCTAGTTGATGGGTTGCTTTTAATCTACCTTATGTTGAAAACCCCTAGATTCCTCACTACCAGGTTAATCACTGCTATCCTAATCTCGGCTTCCCTGGTGTCAATTTACCTTGAAGCCTTGTACTTACTGAGCATGGGTTTTGTAAAGCCATCTATTGTCGGTGGTGTCGGGGGTGGAATAGTGGCGTTGGCTGGGTTATTGGTTTATATGGGTGATTTCTGGGACGAGTTCATAATCCACTACTCGGGAAGGCCACGTGTTGTTAGAATTCCTCTTTTAATAGTTTCTCTCGTATTGTACTTTGCTTTAAGGAGCTACTTGTCCATAGTGTACTCTACTAGGAGGGTTGTTTATCAATTATTCTCCCTAGTGGCTGGATTCTCCACGGGTTATTCAGTAGGCTTATTAAGTAAGCGTATACAGGGAGGCAAATCGTTTTACTCGAGGTATGTCGGCATTGTATTATCTGTAGCAACTATTCTATATACTGTTCTCCCATTTACTAGTGTTGTAGTCTACGCATGGAGTAAGTACGTGGATACAGCACTGCTCTATATTAATAGGGAGTGTTCAATGTACTATAATATATATCATGGTGTTTTTGAAGGACTTGTCGGTATTAAGAATCAATTCATAGTTCTCCACCCTCTTGAAAGCACATACTATGAATTAAGCTATATAAATAAAACTAGATCCGTTGAGAAGCAGTGCATAGTGTACATTGCAACGTCTAGAGCCTTCAACCGCTACTCAATTATCCCAATAACTCTCATCACGCTTCTTCTAATAGCTTTCTATTCACACGTACTATACAAATCCGTGAAGCACCGTGGTATAGGTTGAGATTAATGCTTATATTAATCCATATGCGTAATGAGTATGATGCAGGGGCCCGTCGTCTAGCCTGGTAGGACGCCGCCCTCACACGGCGGAGGTCCGGGGTTCAAATCCCCGCGGGCCCATTTTCCGTGTCTTTATTTAGAGCGTTTTTCACTATGTGATTTCAACTCTGCAATAGTGCTAATGTAGAGTGAGAGTAGGATTAACCCTCCACCTACTACTTTATACATCGTAATGTATTCAATACCAATTAGTATAGAGAATATAGTGGCGAATACCGGCTCTAGTAGGAATACTATAGCTGCAGTGGACTCTGAGATATATCTTTGCCCCAATACCTGGAAGAGTGTTGCCCCTATTGAGCAAGCAATTGCTAGGTATGAAATGTAGATCCAAGCTTCCAGTGTTAAATTAAGCCCTGCCAGTAACGATGGTTGACCGTACAATACACTCGCGATGAACGTGCCGAAGAGGAATTCCACTATACTTGAATACCCATACCTCGAGATCAGTATTATCTGTAGAGCCCACATTATTGATCCAGCGAAGATTAGTACTCCCCCCAAGCCCAAGCCCCCGCTTGGCGTTGTTAAAACATATAATCCAATAATAGCGGAGACTAGTGCAGCTAGATCGAGCCGAGAATACTTCTTCTTAATTAACGCTGAGTACAAGTGGACGTGTATTGTAGCCAACCCCGTTATGAATGCACTCATTGAAGGCTCTATGTATGCGGTTCCAGCTCCTTGAAGGGCTAGTCCCGTTGAATATGTTAATCCAACAATGAATCCATACCAGAGACTCTTGTAGTCGATTCCTCTAGCTAATACCCTGTAGAGTATGATGGGTAGTAGTATTAAGGATGCTAAGGTTGTTCTTGTAAACGTGTACGTGAGTGGGTTTATTAAGCCCACAGATAGCTTTATGAATGCAAAACTAGTTCCCCATAGGAGAGTAGTGGATACGAGGGAGAAAAAACCCAGTATTTTATATCTCTTTTGTTTAATATACAATACGCTACCCTGGAATGATCCTAGTACCCGACTCCCCGCGTATTGCCTCAGCAGCGTTCTTTAAGTGGGCTATTATAGCTAGTTTTCCACCGTTTTGTATGAACCTAATGCCTGCCAGTATCTTGGGGCCCATACTACCTGGTTTAAAGTGTCCTTCTTTATAGAGTTTTAGTGCTTCACTAACCGTGATCTCTTTTACTGGCTTAGCATTTGGTGATCCATAGTTTATGTATGCGTAGTCTACATCCGTCAGGATCAATAGTACATCTGCTCTAAGTGCAGAAGCCATTCTCTCAGCTCCAAGATCCTTATCTATAACTGCTTCAACACCCTTTAATCCACCATCCTCATTAATTACAGGTACACCACCTCCACCATCAGCTATTACTAGAAATCCATTCTCAGCCAGCGTCTTAATCGCCTCTATTTCAACTTGTATAATTGGATCTGGCGATGGAACAACTCTCCTATACCCTCCCCTAGGGTCTGGTTTAAAGATCCACCCGAACTCTCTAGCTAGCTTATCAGCCTCTTCCTTCTCATACCATGGTCCAACATACTTACTCGGGTCCTTGAAGTCTGGGTCGTCCTTCCTAACTAGTGTTTGAGTTACAACAGTAACAACGCCTTTAACCCTGGACCCCAACAACCCCTTCTCTAATAACTTATTGTATAGTGCTTGCTGTAGAATATAACCCAGCCATCCCTGAGTCATTGCGCCAGCTATATCTAGGCTCATTGGTGGAATATTTTTGTATTTTAAACCAAGCATCATTAACTCAGCGAGTATGCCTGCCTGCGGCCCATTACCATGTGTAACCACAACTCTATAACCCTCCTCGATGAGCCTAATAACCGTCTCAGCGGCTGTGTAAGCGTTCCTCCAGTAGTCTTCGACTGTTCCCTTATCGCCTTTTGTT
>JAJHRV010000007.1 GCA_020833525.1 Thermosphaera sp. | reverse complement strand
TTGCTCAACCATATGTAGTCGTGGAGAGAGAAGTATTTATTGGATCAAAGGAGTTAGCAGAGGTAACTATGAACATCCGCCCATCACTCGTCATAATACTCGACACATCTGGAAGCATGATTGAGGGGATGAATGGAGTGAGTAAGCTTGATGTCGCTAAATCCACGTTAGTGCGATTAGTTAATACGCTATCTCCCACGATAGATGTTGGTTTTATAGACTTCGCAGGTGAAGTTAAACGCGCAGTGGGCCCAACGAGTAATAGGGTAGAGGTCGTAGAGGCTATCAATGCGGCTAGTGCTGGTGGAGGGACTATGTATCAGTATCCATTAAGCACTGCCCTCAACTGGCTCAAGCCTTATCGTGAACTCAATGTAACCGCCTCAGTGGTGTTTGTATCTGATGGATTACCAGGCGATCAACATGAGTACAGGCAAAAACTCGCGGAGTTTAAAGAGGCTGGTATTCCAATATACACGGTGTTCATAGGTTTAGAAAATGAGGGTATAGAGGAGATGGAGTATATTGCTAGGGAGACTGGTGGAGAAGCATATGTAGCCACTACAATAGATGAACTAGCTAGCGTGTTAAATAAGGCGGTGAGTAGAGCGAGCGAGGTTATTCAGAGAGTCGAGGTGAAGGTGCAAGCTAAAAAGACTATTGAGGAAAACAAACCGATTAGTAACATAGTGCTGGGGCTCGCTGTTATACTGTATCTAGCCTATAGATTCACTGTCTATAGATCAACCGGCGTATCCTTCTAGAAAACCTCTTGAAGCCTCTTGACTCTTCTGGGTGTAGTTTATAGTATAGCATCAATAGCCCTATAGAGAGTAGTAATAGCCCGGCTGATCGAGCTAAGTGTATCCACTCTACTTCTACGAGTGAAACTAAACTATAAATGTAGTCTGCGCTTAATTCGAAGTATAATATGGACGCATAGTAGGAGATAGTGGAGTTTTGACTACCAGTCTGTGGAGACTTCAACACTTCATTTAGTAGACTATTCATACTCAGTAGATTATTAAATTGATCGGGTATTTCAGAGTCTCCACTAATACACACGATCGCTAAATGTGTAGCATTCAACATAGAGCTCGAGAGACTACAGGCTACTTCAGCTTGATTGGGGGCTATAAGCCTCCAGTATCGTGCAATACTCTTGCAGTACGACTTGTCTTTTGCAACAGACTCAACGTATTTCTCGAAGTCAAGGAATTCATTAGAGTCAATCAATGGTAGGTACGGGGTGAGTGCATATCTCTGTCTATCTCTAGCCCTTCTCTCGATCTCGAAAGCCGTGATTTTATCCAAGATGAAGTATACACGTGCCTCGACATTACCCTGGAGATCTAGGTATTTCCCCGTGGTCTCAATTATCATCGAGAGATTTATATCGCTGATCTTCTGTTTAATGAGTCTTTCAAGCCCGTCCGTTGACGGATGCTGTGTTGTTGGCATGTGTGCGTCGTACATGTAGAGGTAGCATATTTTGCCATTAATATTGCTCATCAACAATGGCTTTAAATTCCCAGCTAAGCGAGTAGTATATGGCCAAGGATCTACTCTTAGTATTGGACTGAAGTACATAATTGTCATGGCGGTGAAGACTACGATGCTTGATGCGAGGAACGAGAGTAGCAGACCCCGGATCACGCTTATCCACCTCTAGCCTATACATCTCTCCTCTTAAACCACAATATAGTGGCTACTAGGACAAATATTGAGGTAGTGAGGGAGATTATCGACATGATAGTGGGTGATGGGAGAGTAGAGAAAACGGGGTTTAGGGGTTGATAAGGATATGGTAGATGAGCGTATAGGTTGTAGGCTACACTATATGCATAGGGTGCTAGAATACTAGTTATTAATGAGCCCAGATATCCAATAGTGAGGGATATATCTCTACCATACGCGACCATAGAGATGGAGAGTGGCGTAATTAAGATAGATAGTAGAGCCATAACTACACCTATTACTACTAATAATGTATCACGACCCCGGCTGGCTACCAGCGTGTATATGGATGCACATATTGTGAAATCTACGAGTAAGAGTGGAACTAGGTTAATAGTTTCTCCTCTCAATATGAGACCGGGCTCTATGACTCCTAGAAACGCGAGGTATGGTGTCAGGAGAATAACTAGTGGCAGTAGATCTATTGCAATTAATGTAGTGACAACATATTCGAGTCTACGTAGCGTGTGGGCTAGATATAGCTGTATCTCGCCACTCTTAACCTCCCTCGCTACAGTAGTTGCATAGTTTAACATTAATATTCTATACAAGCCAACTACGAGAACGAAAATGGATTCTATACTGAGGTCTGGGATACTTATTTTACTGAATAGTATCATGTATATTAATCCAAGATTGAGGAGGGAGGCTACAACGAGGAATGCTAGTAGCCTCTTACTAATTACTATACTTGAGAATACGTAGATCCTCTTAACTCCTACCACGTGTGATCTTCTCATATAAGTCCCCTAGATTTGCAGATTTAAACTCGTAGTTTAAGACTAATTCTCCGAGCTCACTCACAGTCTTCTCAAATGTCTTATAATTCTCTGGGTCTATTAAGACCTCTAGTTTACTCGGGGAGAGTTTCCTAATAGCGTTGACGAATGGTTTTTCAACCAATTGTTTCGCAACTCTACCGGGGTCTAGGGTTTCAATTATGAATAATGGTTCTACTCTATACTTTCTCCACAAGTCCTCGAGGCTTCCATAGTCGAGTATCACCCCTCTATCAATGAATACTGCGTAATTAGCAATCTCCTGTAACTCGGGTATTATGTGAGAGGATATAATCATCGAGACATTGAGCTCTTTGTGTAGAGTCTTCAATAACTCTAATACCTCTCTACGTGCAGCTGGGTCTAGATTGGCGGTTGGCTCATCTAGAACTAGAAGCTCGGGTTCACCTAGTAGACTCTGTGCTATACCGAGTCTCTGCATGTAGCCCCTTGAGAGACTGCCAATCTTGCTTTCTCTATAATCCCCGAGTCCCGTTAGCTTTATAACTCGCTCAACCTCGGATTTACCGAGCCCCCTTAATTTAGCTAGGTGGAATAAGAGGTCTTCAACTACAGCGTCTAGTGGGTATATGGGTCTCTCTGGTAGATAACCGAGTCTTATTCTCAAGTCCTCGCGTCTCCACGGCTCTAAACCCCAGACTAGGACTTTGCCTCTTGTTGGCTTAGAGAAGCCCATTATTAGCTTCATAGACGTGGTTTTACCAGCACCATTAGGGCCGAGGAGGGCTGTTACAGACTTCCCCGGTATCTTAAAGGATGCGTTTCTCAATGCCTCTACTCTACCATATTTCTTTGTAACCTCGTAGAACTCAACTATCTCCAATTATATTCCACCTCTAGCTACTTTCTTGGCTAATTCAACGCCTTCATTTATTACTGATAAACGTGCTTTGAAACTACCTCCCTTCTCCATTACACTCTCTAGGTTTGGTATAACTCTGTGGTTTATAACGTGGAATAACGCTTGATCTACATCCTCGACAGCCACGGTTTCAGACCCTCTCATCGCCGCAATCGCCTTTGAGAGCCTTATCAACGCTATCGTTGCCCGGGGGCTTGCACCTAGTTCAAAGTACTTTGATATAGGCTCGAAGACCTCGGACCTAGTGGCTCTCACTATTGAGACTATGTAGTTTAATACACTTGGGTCTACGTGTATATTCTTCGCTATATACTCCTGTGCTTGAATCACCCAGGACGCCTCAATAACTCTCTCTACGTCTTCAACGGGCTCAACGAGTCTATCCATGTGTAACTCGACTATTTTCCTCTCTTCATCCATAGTCTTCGGGTACCCCATGAACAATCTAACCATGAAGCGGTCTAATTGGGCCTCTGGGAGGGGGTATGTTCCCTCTTGTTCAACCGGGTTCTGCGTCGCCAAGACGAAGAAGAATTTTCCCTGACTACGGATTTCCAGTAGATATGTCTTACCGCCTATAGTCACTTCTCTCTCCTGCATCGCCTGTAATAGCGCGGATTGAGTTCTCGGGACCGCTCTATTAATTTCATCCGCTAGCACCACATATGCGAAGAGGGGGCCGAAGCGGGTCTCAAACTCCCGTGTCGCCATATTGAATATTACTGCACCAGTTATATCGGATGGCATTAAGTCTGGAGTAAACTGTATCCTCGAGAAGCCCCTGTATGGTACGTCATTTATCAATACATTAGTCTTCTCCGATAAGCCGAATACCCGGGCAATAGCCTTTACGAGAGTCGTTTTAGCAATACCCGGCACACCCTCTAGTAGGACATGTCCATTGGCAAGGAGCGTTGCGAGAATGATCTTTTTCTCTACTTCATAGCCTACTACGGCTCTATCTAGCATCCTCGTAATTTCACTAACAACGCCTCTTATAGTGTCAACGCCTAGATCCAATACCCTGAACACCCATTACTGGGTACATTTATTTTGATATACAAGTACTATATAATAAAGTCACTGGTTTAACTAAACAGCAACTACAGATAGCAGGGAATAGGTGCTCAAAATACTCACGTGCTCTCAGGTACTTGAGAGAAGTGTTGCCGAATTATACTCACTGCCATCTGGGTCAATAGATGAACCAGTAATCGCACTTGTTTGCTGTAGAAGTGCTCCATGAGAGCCTAATTCCGCTAATGGTGAATCTCCCGCTGGCAAATTCGATCTTTTCGTGGAGGTATTAGCCAGGATTACCGGAGGCGAGGAATTAATGAATAGGCAGTAGAGACGATGCTAGACGCCCTATATAAGAGTAGCTACTCTTTTAAATCGCGGTGCCTATCTATTAACTCTGGGGTCTAGTTGACAAGGTTTTATGGTCTGGAGGAAATTCGAGACGCCATCGTCGTGGACTCGGAGGGCTTGAGGTATGGGCATGTAAAGGACTTCCAGGTAGTAGAGGATAACGTCTACTTAGTTGTTTACACGGCAACGCGTGTAAATGAGCTCACTATAGACGTAGATAAACTAGTAGCCTTACTTAGGGAGCGTGTCTCGCTTAGTGGCAGTGAGCCGCTTGAACTACTAGTCTCAATAGCACGTAGAGAAGGACTGGACATTCCCTACCGCATTGCGGAGAGGGAAGTAGAGTGGCTTAAGGGGCTTATACCAGCGAGTGAAGTAACGTTGATAGATGTGAAGAGGATAGTTGTCGACGACTACGACTCTCTAGTCAAAATAGTATTGTTGAATACTCCGAGAGAAGCCTTATTCCGTGGATTAAAGCCACAGCAGTCGAAGCCGGTGTATAGAGTTGACCAAGTCTTGGGTAAACTAGTGGTGAGTAAATCGGAGGGTATCCTAGGCATAGCTAGAGAAGTCGTAATAGCCCCCGGCTCAGTAGGTGTTAGAGTCTATAGTGTGAGGAGTATGAGAAAAGTGATTAATTGGATTGCATTTACATCACAATTGAAGAGACAGGGTTTTAGAGAGGCATATGAGAGACTAGTTGAGTATAGGGATCCATATAAGTACAGTAAATTGGACTATTCGCTTCTACCGGAAATAGAGGGGGTTTTGAAGGATGTTAGGGGCCGCGATACAGTCCTAGAGTTGATTAATAGGTTCATAGAGGTTGAAAAGACTGGAGTTGAGTATAGGGACGTCCCATTGGGGAGAGTACTTAGGATTGGTGATTTAGTTATTGTCGAGTAGTTTGTGTAGATTAGCTAGGGCATACGCTAGAATGGGGCAGACTATTGCCTCCTCGATGGAGCTCGGAGTGAGTAAGAGTAGATTACTGGGAATTGGATTAGAATACGCTGATTTTAGAGAATACCAGGAGGGAGATGATGCTAAGTACATCGACTGGGCTCTATCAGCTAGAAGTGTAGACGCTAATCGTGGAGACTATAAGTTGTATACTAAGGTGTTTCACGTTGAGCAATTGAAGAAAACAGTCTATGTCATAGACTTATCCAACTCGATGCTCATAGAGGACAAATTAGCAGCGGAGGCTTACATAGCTTCTCTCACTCTCGAGTTAAGCCACAGGCTACTTGATAGAGTGGATCTAGTACTCATGGGTGGTAAAGTAGAGGTTTACAGGGGACTTAGGGGTAGGGAGGCTATTAGAGTAATAGAGAATACTTTGTGTAGGGAGATCGAAATAGGGGGTGTGCAGAGTATAACAGCATTGTCGAGTATACTGAGAGTTCTAATAGGTAAAAATACCCAGTTAGTATTAATCACGGATTACGCTCACGACCCAGAGGAGTACATAGTGCTTGGTAAACTACGTAGAGCCACTGGGACGCCTATACTGGTATACTTGGTAGTGTATAAGTGGGAGGTGGAGAAGCCTGTTGACAGAGCCTTCTTGGTTTTAGTAGACTCGGAGAATCCTTTATCCTATACTGGAGACCTAGACGAGTTGTATAGGGCTGTGAAAACCCACGTGGTCTACGTCAAGAGTATTCTAGCTAAGTCCCGCGTAAACCACTTAGAAGTCGTGGGTTTAATGGACGCTACTGCTAAGACTGTGAGAATAATTGATTTATACCTGAAAACACGAGAGCGGCAAGTAATTCAGACACCGGGGTCCTAAATTTAAAGCTAAATCGAATCAACCACGTGGATCACATGGAATGTTAGAGTCCATAATGAGCTGGATAAAGTGATACAATCTGCAAATATAGAAACAACTATTATTGTACAACAAGCAGTTTTGTCAATAAGAGACATGGCACTAGACCAATACCCAGCAAGCTATATGGACTCTACGCACTATTAACACCGTGGTGAAGCCTCTTCGGGATTTATATGAGTTAATAAGGTTTGTTGAGTCCCTATTGAGTAATAGCCTCGAACTGTGGTTTTAATGTAGAGACCTAGGAGAGGCTAATTTTGATTAGAAAGAGAGGGTGTGGGTTTTCCCGAGTAGTTGGGGCCCGGTGATGTGAATCCCGGTGATAGTGATCCGAGGGTGTGAAGCCAAGGGGAGAGGGATTAACGCCAAGAAACACCAAGCCGGTTGGAACCCAAACCCCAGTATCGTAGATATCAGTGTCTTCGATAAAGTAGAACCCAGTGCTGTCGAGATTTGAGATTTCAAAATAATACCCTATAGACGAGCTTAAATAGAAGCTTCAGATTATACTTCAAATTATATCATTGAAGCAAAGATCAATCAAATAGGGAGTCGTTAAAGCTATCTATACTGAATAAGCAACAACAATAAAACCTAGACCGACACGTAAAAAGAGAAAATGCTTTTTACAGACCAATACAAATACCAACCCAGAGGGCCCGTCGCCTAGCCAGGAGAGGGCGCCGGCCTTCGGAGCCGGAGGACCCGGGTTCAAATCCCGGCGGGCCCGTGATCCTTTATATAACTGATTAAAATCCTCTTGTTAGGATTCTTTGGTTCACGTTTTTATGTGGGGGTGTGAACTCATGAGTGAACTCATGGGTGGTGTATCGGTTTCTACTCCTTGGTATACGAGGGTAGATGTGAGGGGTTTAAGCGAGGAGACTAGGAGGCTTATCCTCGAGAGGGTTAAGCGTAAACTCGGGTTTACCAAGACCCTTGAAGTTTTCGGTATTGCTAGGGGTTCACTCCACAATTACCTCCAAGGAATTAGGAGAGTACCGGATAACGTAGTCTACAAGGCTCTACAATACCTAGAGGAGGGAGAGTTCAATGAAATAGTCAAGGGGCTTGATAGACTCAGGGCCGTGGGTATTATCCGTGGAGACGGTAGCATATACTACCTAATACTATAGGCTATTGCACTAGCTACTCGAGACGGGTACCTCAAGCAGGCTCTCTTGAGGTTCACGGTGGAGAATTTTAGAGAAGACCTCAGGAAAATGCTTAGTCTAAGCCTAGCACACGTATCCTTCAAGTGGGAGCCGGGGTTTGAGGAATTCCTCAAGGAGAGAAAGAAGAGGAGGAGGGTATTAGACCCAGAGACGATAGCCTACTACAAGAGCCTATTCAAGAGGCACCTCGAGGGTAAGACCCTAAGTGAGGAGCTAGTCAACTATGTGGCGAACCATGAGAATAAGTGGCTCCGCAACGTGTTCCGCCAGTATATCCAGTACCTCTACTACCTCAGGAGAATACCCCCGGAGACATATGGGTGGATTATGGAGGTGGTGCCTTCTAGGAGCTATAAGTTAGATGTTAGACCATACCCAATAGACCTAGAAGACGTGGCTAAGACGCTCAAATACCTAGAGGAGAACCACGAACTCTACTACCTCATCTATAGGCTGATGCTAGAGGGTGGATTGAGGCTGTCTCATGCATTACTGCTGATCGAGACCTTCAGCCCCAAGGAACTGGTTGAAATACCCGGCGTCGGCTTAGAGACAACTAGGCTAGTATGCTTCAGCGACAAGGGCTTCTGCAGGTACTACGTTGGCATCAGGGGCTCACAGAAGCCGTGCGAGTGGGCATACTTCTCAACCAAACGCTGAAGCTTCTCGAGGAATACGCCGGTGAAAGAGCGAATAGAAGCAGCGTGAGAAAGTACACTAGGAGAAACGTGGCTCCTCCCACCAAAATACATGAGGAAAGCAGCCTGGAGGCTAATGATAAAGATAATGCCAAGGGAAGTAGCAAGATTCGTACAGAGCAGGTTTGGAGAACTGAAAATATCTGAGGCTAGGTACGAGGACAGATTAAGCGAAGCAGATGAGCACTATCCAAAGTATTTGAATTACTTGCAAAATATATTGTGTATGTATTGATGCTAGGAGAGCTATACTTTGCATAGCATTACATCGGTGCTGCTGGCCATATCTTAGGCTTGCAGTATTCACACTTTATTGCAGGCTTAACAAGCTTCTTAAAGTACTCACAGTAGACACTCTCTTTAGCCATGTACTTGCAGTAAACACACCAATAACACTCATATCTAAACATAGATTCTCTTAATACTCATAACTCCCACAATATTGCATCACATCAATGAGTGCACAACTTATTATGCATATCCTTAGCATTTTTAAGTCTTTCGCTAGGCTCTTCCCATGTAGGAGCCAGCATTATTACTTCTTCAAATTCTTTAACAGCTTCCTCAAGCAATATACACATATTTGTGCTTAAAGTCTCTGCTAGGTGATACTTCCATAGAGCTCTAAAGAACTTCAACGTCTTATTATTAGGACTATACTTAAGAGCTTCACTCAATAACTCAATAGCCTTGTCATAACTAGCTTTGTTATGATAATCCGAAGCTTTAATATATAGGTAAAGGGCTTTCACATAATCGTTGTACTCGCTAAATACAAGTTTGCCCAGCTCCTCCTCACTCATAACCTTCTTTAAGATATCTAGCGGCTCCCATAATACCATCGCTCTCGCTTCATCATCTGTCATTTTAATTTTTAGTAATGTATGCTCAGGCTTTATCTTACCAAGCCATTGTACAACAGTGTTTAGTACCTCTAAACCTATTCGCCTGATTTCATCCTTGTACCTATTTAAATCTATCAATGCTAATGTTTCTCCTATAGTACGCCAAATACGTGCGTATTTATGTACGTCTTCAACGCGTTTTGGCAACTCAAATTCTTGAAGCCTCTGCTTAAGATATTGTACATAGTCATCAATAACTTCTTTGGCTTCAGGAAGCTCTGCTAAGTTTAACACCTTCCTCCATGTATTAACATCTCCTAGAAACTCCTCATAACTTTGTGCTATTTCGTCATAGTACCTTATTAAATTTTCAACTTGCTCATAGAGTTTGGGATTGACGTTCCTTAACATCTTTAAAAGCTCATTATACACCCTCTCAAGCGATGGTCTGAATTGAGGGTTAGGATCAAGCATTCCAAGTATTAGTTGCTTGAGCTCCTCATTCTCTACCTCTACAATCCTTACACCATTAATGCTCCAATCATGCCAGAAGCTAGAGTTTCTGGCTATTTCCTCCTTCATAACATCACTCGATGGAATGTCTGAGGGATGCTTACCTGTAAGCATTTCAGTGAGTATAACACCTAGCGCAAATACATCAGGATTAAAAAGACCCGCTCTACACAGTTCTTCAGCTCTCTTCTTACTAACATGACATGCAAATTGCTCAGGTGCCCTGTAGGGGTTGCTACCACCAGGTATTCCAGCCTCAAGCCAAGCATTTACAAGTCCAAAGTCCGCTATCTTAGGTCTGTAACAAAGCTCTTGCGGCATCTCTTCTCTTCCAAACCACTGACATATATTCTGCAAAAGTATATTCTCAGGCTTAAGATCCTGATGCGCTACAAAACCTCGTTGCTTAAGGTACAGCAACCCCCTTACTATTTGTACTGCTAATGCTAAGGCTTCGTCTACTTTCAGCTTCCCTTTCTCAATTATATATTCACGCAAGTTCTTCTCACAATACTGCATAAAGATTACGGGTCTGGGAGTAATTATGGGTGGTACAGCAATTACTGTTACCATTGATACTCGTACTATGAGGGGGTGCCCCTGAGCCTTTAAAGACCTCATGACTTCCCTTAGAAAATATCTCAGCCTACTCCTCTCAAAAGGCTCCAATATGATCTTACATGCCACATATGGTGGGAATTCCTGAACGTCAAAAACTAGCACAATACTTCCTGTACCATACCTAGTTAATGTAGGGATCCATTTGTAGCCTGTACGCGCCTCTATAGTAGTAGCTAGTAGTCTCAATTTCAGCTGATCATGCAATTCATTAGATTTAGAATTCATGTACACCTACCTAATAAGTCACAATTGTCTCTCTATTTACCTATCTATCTATCTATACCTTTTTATTATGAGGTGACATGACCTAGACTTTGCAATATCCCTGATCCTCAGTTGCATAACCTTGATCAGGTAATCCATATTGCTTTAATAACTGTTCAAGTCCATCTGTAAATTCTTGGAGATCTTTAGCCTCTACCCTAATACTTCCATCAACACTAATTAATGCAATACTTCTACCTCTCCTCGACTCACTAACAACTTTCTTAGTTGCTACAAGTACCGGAAGCGGTTTAATGTTGCTATCTATATAGAAAAGGCATTTTATTCGATCTTTGCAAAGATCGCAAAGCTTATCAGTGAAGGTACCATAGTTTACCTCTGGAACCATCTTCAAGACTTTCTTATGTTTAATGAAGTTTACGAATTTGTTCAAAACACTTCTGTAATAATTGAAAAAGTTGTAAACATGGTTTAGGATCTTAATAGAGTATTCTAATGATTCATAACCTACAGCAAAAAGGTTTGCATATAAAGGATACAAAGGTTCTTTTATTGCGTTCTCTATTCTTTCACAGCAAATGCTGTAAAGCCTCTCTTTCTCAAAACTAATCCATGTACTTAAATAACTTATTGAACGATCAAAGCAGTTTAATAACAGATGCAAAGCCACAGCCTTCAAATGTTCATCATCAAGTTTTCCGTAATCCTGATAAGTATTGAATTAAGGCTTCCACATCTCGAATCGGTTGTTCACCACCTAAAATAGATGCAGATACGATTTGTGGCGATAATCCGAAGGAGGAGCCATATCTATTTTCAAGTATTATATGTTCAAGACCAACGTCATGCTTTTTGCACTTAAAGTCTATGAGATCATCAACAAATTCAGCAACACTTCCACGAATTAAGGTAGTAGCTGTAATACCGTTTAGAAATGAAGATTCCTTAAAAAGGATTCTAGATCACTCTTGAGACTTTGAGGAAGACTCAACGGAAACCACCAATTCTCTCTATATATAGCTCTTAGGTTAAAAATAGTAATTGGTGGTGATGTTGGTGGTGTTCACTATTAGGGGTAGAACCTTTAGTATTTCTCGTGAAGATGTTGAGCGCGTCTTGGAGAAGCTCGATCCCGAGCCTCTTCGTGGCCGTGCAAAATACTACATTGAGTATAGGGGTAAACGCTATCCTATTAAACAAGTAGTCTCAGCTGTAACTGGTTTACCGAGAGTAGCGTTCACAGCAATGCACGCATACAGAGTACTCACAGCACTAGGCTTCGAAGTTAAGGAACTAAGTTCTAAAGAAAGCACATAGGTGGTTCATAATGGTCTATGCTTTCATATCTGAATTCGTGGAATTCATAAATAAGCTAAAAGAAAAATTAAATAAACACGGAGACCTCTTCTCTAACAATGAAGCGGCTGTTAAGTACGCTATAGTTAATCCATTTCTGAAAATGCTTGGATGGGATGTAGAAAACCACGAGGAAGTCATACCAGAGCATTCAGATCCTAAAGCAAAAGGAAAAGCTGATTATGCATTGTTCATTAAAGAACTCTCAAAGAACCCTATAGCATTTGTAGAAGTTAAAAAACTCAATGGGATTAATTCCGATGTTATTAGGGAAAAACTCAAATATTCCTTTGACCTAGGAGTTAATTACACAATAATCACCGACGGAGATTCTTGGATTCTCTACAAGGCATTTGAGCCCGGCATACCATCTAGCGAGAGAATAACTGCTCGATGGAGCATCCTAAAGGACGATCCCTACGAAATAGCCTTTAAAGCCCTAATTATCGCTAAAACAAAGTTCTTTGGAAAGCTCTCGGAGACTGTCACTTCCATAAAAACAATCGAACAACAAACTCTACAACCTACTAAACCAGTTCACAAAGTTGTAAAACCGCTTTTCAGCAGGGAGAATGTTAGAAAAGTTATACTTAAAATACTATCTGAGTCTACAAGCCCCATGAGAAGAAAAGACCTAGTAGAGAAAGTAAGGCAGACCCTCGAAATAAGTGGTAAATATCTTGAGCCTACACCTAAAGCGAGGGAGCCTAGATGGCGAGTTATTACTGAGTGGACAATAGAAAATCTAAAAAGGGAAGGATTAATTGAAGCCGTTGGAACAGGGTACTATTCAATAACCGAAAA
Organism: Thermosphaera sp.; assembly: GCA_020833525.1. Taxonomy (GTDB): domain Archaea; phylum Thermoproteota; class Thermoprotei_A; order Sulfolobales; family Desulfurococcaceae; genus UBA285. The sequence continues at coordinate 10,580 of JAJHRV010000007.1, read as the reverse complement.
AGGGAAAAAAGAGGCGAGCCTTTACTAGAGTTCATTGAGGATTTAAAGAAGGATGGGAAAGTGGTTAAATGCTCCTACTGCAGACATGGAGGAGAGTTCAAGCTCCTAAAGACATGGAAGTATAGGTGGTGGGACGTATACTTCTACGAGTGTCCTATGTGTAGTGCTGGCTTTGCTTCCCATGTTGATCCTGATGGTAAGAGGAAGGGCTTTGTGATTCTATACAGGTCTAGGGCTAGGGTGAGGCAGTAGTGAGTGAGGCTCTCTTGGCTCTCAGGGTTAACCTCATCGAGGTTGCCAATGAGATTCGTAGGATCGCTAAAGAAGTCGAGTTAGCTAATGGCTCTGAGGAGGATCTTAAGATAAATGTTGAGAAGCTACTAGACCAAAAGATTTGGAGCGTTCTAGGGGTTCCAAAGCCCAGCTACGAGTTCCCTGTTAGGGGTGTGAAAGGAGCTGTAGTAAAGCATTACAGGCTCGATGCACTCTATGGGTTGACGATATTTGAGTACAAGAGACCTGGAACTCTTAGCAAACCTAAGGATAGAGATGAAGCTGTTAAGAAGACGAAGGATGAGTACATACCAGCACTTCTTCGAGACGAGAGGATTAGAGAGTTAATTGGGGGTATCAAGAGACGGGGTTTAGCGCCTAGAGTAGTGGGAGTTATTCTGGATTGTTATAGTGTAGTGTTCATAGATTGCAATGTTGATCCTCAGGTTACTTGCAGAGTTGAGCCTGAGGCTGGAGCTTACCGTCTCGATGTAGATAAGCTTAGGAGGATTGTCAGGGTTGTTATAGCCTCGTATAGGAAGAGATTAGATGCAAAAGCATTGGCGTCGGACTTTGGCTATGCAAGCCCCGTTGCAAGAAATGCTATTAGGGTTCTATACAATGCGCTTACGAGTGCTGAGAGCGATAAGACTAGAGCTATGATTGAGGAGTGGAGGAAGATAGCATCAATTGCATACCCATTATCAGGTGAGGAGTTAAGGAAGATCGCTGTAGATTACGGCTTTACGGAGGATGAGATGAAGAGCATAGATGGTATTAAGCTATTCTACGCAATACAGACATATTACTCACTCATACTGAAACTGTTAGCTGCTGAAACAGCTGCTAGATTCTACGATAGTGCAGCTAGCGAGTTTCTCAAGGGCTTGTTAAGGATTGGGAGTTGTGAAGAGCTTAGAAAAAGGCTTGATCTTCTAGAGAAGGGCTATGTCTATAGGTGGTATGGCATTAGAAACTTCTTAGAGGGCGAAATGTTTAGCTGGTACATTGATGAGTGGTGTAATGAAATATGCGAGGTCATTAAGGAGATCATTAGGAGATTAGATGACTACGATATAGAGGTCTTGACACAGGATCTTTCAAGTGCTAGAGATCTGTTCAAGCTCCTTTATGAAGAGCTTGTGCCTAGGAAAGAGGTTAGGAAGTATTTAGGCATACATACAACACCTGATTGGTTAGCTGAACTAATACTCGATGAACTTGAGTTGAGTGTTGAGGGCTTTGAGAGGCTTGAAGCTCAGGGTAAGGATCCGCTGAGTATTAAGGTTCTCGACCCAGGCGTAGGTACAGGCACGTTCCTGTCGCTAATTATACAGAGGCTAGCTACATATTTGAAGCAGAAACATAATGGTGAAATACCTAGGGATGTGGCTAAAAAGGCTCTGCTAGCAATAACTAGGAATATTATTGGATTTGATGTAGACGCCTTAGCGATTTTGACGGCGAAGACAAACTATCTAATAGCATTAGCTGCTTCAGATCTTCTAGCTTATAAAGAGGGTGAGGAGGTAGAGATACCAATCTACATGACAAACTCCGTCGTCGCAGCTGAGGAGAGGAGAGATAAAGCGATGGTAATCGTGGACTCTAAACCTGTAGTAGTCGAGGTCGTCAAGATACCTATAGCAGTTGAAGAGGTGAAGGAGTTTCTACTACCACTAAGACTAGTTAAATCAGCCGAGTTCACGGCATTTCTATCAGATATAGGTTCATTACTTGAGCGCAATCTATCAGAAAAGTCATCCGAGGTTCAAGATACGCTGAAGAAGTATACTAAGATTTGTGAGAGTGAGGAGGAAAGGAAGGCTTGGATAAAGCTCTTAACAGAGTTCTACAGCAAGCTATTAAAGCTCAAGAATAGAGGTTTAGATACTATCTGGATACCCATAATTAAGAGCTACATCACATCAACAATGTTTGAGAAAATATTTGATTATGTTGTAGGTAATCCGCCGTGGATAGCCTACAAGTATATAAACCCAGAATATCAGAACATTGTTAAGAGCCTAATTGCAGGAGCCTATGGTCTTGTTTTAGATGAGCATCTAATGACTCATATGGAGATGGCAACACTATTCTTTGTGAGAGCCTTAGACTTATACCTAAAGGATGGAGGATTGATAGGATTTGTAATGCCAAGAGCAATATTTAGTGCTGATCAGCATAGCAACTTTAGAACTGGAAGGGTTTCAAAAGTTAAGTATAGGATTACTGAGATCATAGATTGTGAAAATGTTGAACCACTCTTCTACGTACCTGCATGCGCCATTATTGCGGTGAAGGGTGCTGAGACAGCATATCCTGTAAAAGCACTGATCGTGAGCGGCAAGCTACCTGAAGATAAGCACAAGATTCTACCATTAGCAGAGGCAAAGAAGCTTCTCAAAATTGAGGTAGGAAATCTATATCTCAACTCGATTCGAGCTAGAACTTGGCTAGATTACAAACAGATAAGCATACAAGCTTCACGAAGCTATTACTACAATTACTTTAAGCAAGGGGCTACTATAGTTCCTCAAGCATGCTGGTTCGTAGACGTGGTAGACGTTCAACAAGACTTTGTAGTTGTTCAAACAAGTAGAAGAGTTGAGACCAGGAGTCAAGTACGTCGCAGAATGCCTGTACTACCAGTAGAGAAGAAGTTTATCTACGGCGCATTCACAAGTGCTGAAGTGCAACCCTTCTGCCACCTATCACCGAACACGGTTGTACTACCAATAGTACCTGAAGGCTCTCCATATAGAATGATAAGGAAGGAAGAGGCGTTGAGAGCTGGTTATACAAAGCTAGCTAAATGGCTTGAAGAAGCTGAAAGGATGTGGAGTGAGGTCAGAGGCAAAAAGGAGAAAAAGATGACTATATATGAACGATTAAACTACCAGCAAGGGCTATCGAAACAGAATCCAAGAGCTAAATATAGAGTTGTCTACGCCAGATCTAGTACAAATTTAGCTGCCGCTGTAGTAGATGTAGAGAAGGTTCTTAAAGAAAAACAGTTAATAAATGGCGTTGTAATAGAGAGCACGCTATACCATTATGATACGGATAACGATGAGGAGGCTTACTACCTTGCAGCAATTCTTAACTCATCAGTTCTCAACGAACTTATAAAGCCAATGCAATCAAAAGGAGAACGTGGAGAACGTGATATTCATAAAAAACTTCTAGAATTTCCGATACCTAAATATAATCCTAGTAACGAGGTTCATAGGAAACTTGCTGAGCTGGGTAAGAAGGCTTGCGAAATTGCTCAGTATATGTTGCCTCAGCTTCTGAGCGCACGCGGCTATGATAAGAGGCTTAAGGAGAGAGGTGTTTTAATGCCCCAGGAGGTTGGTACACTTAGGAGGGATGTTAGAGAGAGGCTAGATGATATCATAAAGCAGATAGACGACCTTGTAATAGAGCTTCTTAAAACAGGATCCACGGTTAAGTCCGTGGGTAGCGGTGCATTAGATAAGTACTTTAAGAAAACATAATTTAAGCGACTGTAGCATGGCGGAGATCTAGTATGGGCAAAGCTTTGCTAAAATACTATGAAGTATTAGAAGAGCTTAAGGGTATTTCGATCGAGGAGATCACTGAGGCTTTTTCAAAGCGTTTTTTAGATAGTTTGCCAGAGGTTTTCTCACAAAAGCATCTATTTGAGAGGCTTTTAGCTCAAATATCCCTTAAATGCTCATTTGAATGCTTGTTACCTAAATCCATGGAAATCACAGAATTAATCGCGGATTTCCACAATACAATTCAACTGCCTTTACTCGTGGATCCCGAGCAATTACTACTTCGCTTGAAAGCATACTTGTTGAGTAGGAGAATAGTACTATGCCACTATGAACTCGTAGAAGCGCTTAGGTCTGTACTGAGGAGGAGGGATATAGAAAGTGTTAAAGAAGCCCTCGAGGGAATTAGAAGAAGCGGCACCGTAGGCGAAGACGAGTATAGTGCTCTCATAGAGTTTGTCGAGCTGAGAAATAAAGTTCTACACTACGGCTACCTCTCACCAATAGGAAAGGATATGAAGAGACTAAGAGCGGAGCTAGAAGAGGCATGGAGCATAGTTAAGAGTGTTATAAATAAAGTAGGATCAAAGGAGCTGGAGGACTTCGTGGAGTGCTTACAAGAGCCCCTACGCTTACAATGCGGCTATTGACCACTATAGTGGCCACCTGTTGAATTACCGCACCTCATATTAACATGCTGAGTTTGTTAATATTATTCTCCATGTATATCCACGCTTCTTAACAAACTACTTACTTTTTACCGGCAACCTCGCAGTCTCCCTGAGAGCGTATCTCTCAGAGTCTCGAGAGTCTAGTCAGGTGCTTATAGGGTTACCCCCTCAACTCTACAGTATTATAATTGTAATTAAAGACCCCGCTCCAATGAAAAAGGTTACCTCATAATAATGTAAAACCCGGCGAGTCCATAACTACTCCCTATCCGCTTAGTCCCTACATATAATTCTGCAGTTACCATGCAACCGCACAAGTACGCTGTACCGATTACACTGGAGACAGCGATGGAGGAGTCGAGCTTGGATGGTGACTAGTGCTGACATACACCTTAATTACTCGTAGCTACGGCGGGGAGCTCTTTAGGTGAGCCGGCTCATACACCACAGTCTTAGTAATTAGTAAATGAAAAACACAATGAAAAAATCATGAAGAACACCATGGAACACGTAATGAGACAACTCATGAAACATATAATGGAACACGTCATGAAAAGCTATAACTCGATTACTGCACCCTCTTGATCAATACTGCGGGGATTGTCTCATGCTTTCCTAATGCATGTATAATACATGTATGACACTTTCCCTCTCCACACTAAAACACTTGGAGATAGGCTGTCCACAATAGACCTGGCTATTGGAAATCCTAAACTACGCGTTTTGTGCTACTAGTCGCTTTGGTTTACAGCGTGGTGTTTTGTATATGAGTACTCTGCCTACTAGTTTTCCTACTGCTCGGTTTTCATATATAATCAATTGCTTACGACTATACGTCTTACCGTGTAATCTTCTTCGATCTCTAAGACTAGTACACCAACGTGGAAAACAATGTGTCAGTTAATTCCCAATAGTGGAAGCAGGCTTGTGATCAACTAGTAAGATCTTAATATATCTATATGCGTATATATTTTTAGTGGGACGTGGAAAACGATCTACTGATCCTCTGCGGATATTCCACAGTTTTTAAATATGGAAATTGTAGCAATTGTAGTATTGGGTTTGAGGTGTTTTATAAGGCCCTATATATAAGGGAAAAGCATTACTACAATTACTACTATTGACAAGTGATCCTCCGTGGATTTTTTCCACCTGGAAACCACTGGTTTTTGCTGTAGTAACCATAGGATTACTACAATTACTACAAGTGGAAATTTCAATGTGTAGTAAAATCCCACTACCATAGGGGGCTGAACTAGCGTCTTGGAAAAGGCCTATTGCTTCTACTCTGTGAAGCTTGGAGGCCTCAGGAAATCCAAGAGGTCTTCAAGGGGTACTTTAATGACGATATAGCTTGTTATAGTCTTACCCTTTCTAACCGGGTGTCTTGGCTTGTACTCCCACCCTAGTAGCTCGGCTATTGACTTTAAGCTACCTATATCCCCGATAACCCCGGCTAGTTCTCTAGCAAAATCAGGCGTGAAAAACACGTAATCCCCTGATTTAATGATCCATGGAATAAGTTGCTTGTCTAAAATAACTCTCACGCGCTCTTCTAATCCAAGATCGCTTCTACTGTAGTACTCAACCTTACTTGAGGTCTCCACTGCTACTCTACCCACAGATCTATTATACTCTTAATTAATTCTCCTCACTAGAAAACTCCTAATGATCTCCTTGATCTCCTCGTAGAAATCACTCTCTTCGACACGCCTTACATGAATCCATTTAGGGGCCTCGAGGCCCGCTTGTTTATATGCTTCCTCGAGTATCTTAGTGGCTAGCTCTTCATAGTCTCCTGAGAGGCCGTTATTCAACACGTAGAAAGCGGCGAAATCCCCAAGGGCCCTTAACTTAACTAATTGCGGCTTAATAGTCTCCTCGAAAACTATAGCCTTGTCTCCCTTAATTCTCTCTCCATAGGTAAATACCTCCACATCTAGACGCCTGAGTAGAGCGTCGTCTCTCAACTGGTGCTTATTAGTGGTGAAAACTATGGGTGCTAGAGCTGGTACAAGCGTATAAACCCCTTGTCTAATCACGCCACAAGCCACGGGGCTCTTAATAGCACTTTTCAGCATTTCCCTAATCTCCTCTTTACTGAGGGCCTCTCCCAGTTCATTAACAACTATTGGGAAAGTAGACTTAGAGATTACTTCACCAAGGCGTGGTATAGTGTCTATTTGGGTACTGCTCTTCATGTACTCGGGCCCTAGGCCCCAGATTCTCAGAGTGATCTCCCCTAGTGTTGTCTTACCCGTGTAGCTTACTCCATAGATATACCTCCACTTAGTCCACCTACCAAGCTACTTGTAGGCGTAGCTAAATGGAGCTACGAGACTCCACTTAATGTGTCTCGCGAACTTGTCTATCACGTGGTTAAACCACTTCTCTGCTAGTTCGTTTAATAGGAGAAGGGCTTCTCTAAGTTCTTCTACACTAGGTTGTCTAACCTCAACGCTTACGGGTACTAGTTTACCCTCTATTATGAAGAATCCGCGGGCCTCAACTTCTCTCCTCCTCTCAGCTCTACCACTATGGCGCATCCTAATCCTTAACCTTGGCTCCATACTTGATAGTATTCTTGAGGGGTAGGATGGCTGTCCCTATATTGGTATCACTATGTAGAGTTGCTACATACGTTTTTCTCTAAGGTCTCAATAAGGATTGTTTCGGAGACCCTTAATGCATGTGCATCGGTTGGTTTTCTGTAGTATCCTCAGCTATTTTCCTCCATAGCTCTAGTACGTAGCCTGGTTGTATAGATCCTTTAATCAACCTATACGTCCTTGTCCCATCGCTAAGTCTCTCAGGTACTAGCAATACTGCTTTTTTACCATACTAAGATATAAATGTGTGTAGGAAGTCCTGGAGAAAGGTTATGTAGAATATGTTGATACCTGAGTCGATGAGTGCTGAGACAACGTTTTCAGCCACTACGGATGCCTCAATAGTGCAGCATCCAAGTGCAGACTTAGCTTATGTGGCTCATGGGCATCTTTCTCCATCTCCAAATAGTCAATAGCCTCTCTAACCTTTTCGACAAACCGCTTAACAGCCATGTAAACGTTTACTCGCATTAAGTCACGAAAACACATTAACCTGTAAATTACCACATTAAGACTATTAGGATGCTCTAGAAACAGATTCCACAAGAGCTCATCCCTCTCTCTACCCAGAATCTCGTTGACAAGCTCCCGGATCCTCAAATCATAAATCACATATTCATCGACTTTAACGCCTCTAGAACCAAGGATACTCTTATAACTCAATGTACTCCACCAATAAGCTAGCGCTATACCGAGACCACGGTATAGCAATAAAAACTTTAAAGCTTTTCAATGCAAGTATATAAAGAACTATGAAGCAACATATATAACTTATTGCATTACCATGGGTGAGAATAAACCAAATGAGAATTACTCCAAATAACGTGCAAACTATTGCGGTATGCCCTAATTATAATTAATGGACCATATATTGCGAGCGGTATCAATAGAAACAGCGATATCATGCAGGGCTAAATTAATATATCTTATTCAATTTTGTTTCTTTGAGCAATGTTAGTTCCTCCTGTGTTACTAAGTGTATTTCGAATGGATACCACCATGGCACACCCCTAAACTCCATACCCCTCCATAAGGCATCTAACAGCCTGGCTCTCTCGAGTCCTCTCTTAGGGACTTCTCTAAGCACTACTGCGACGTCTATATCACTATCAACTGTGAGCCGGCCTTCTAAGACTGAGCCAAATAAGTATATCTCGATGTCTCCTCCAAAGACTTCTATGGCAGACTCTACTAGTGCTTTAACATATTCACGCCACTTCAGCAACTCCCTCAATCTCCAAGCCTGCATCTTTACAGCTAGATCTAGTCTAGGAGAAGACATCTTGTTCAACACCCTCAAGGAGTTTAATTAGCTCTCCAGCGGCTTCTATAGCTTTCTCCGCGTCTTCTCTCTCGTAAGTCTTAGCCAAGTATCTAGAAGCAATGTATGCTTCTTCAATAAGCAACAGGGTGTCTCTATGTCCCTCGGTGAATGAAGATACTCGTAGAGATAGCTCCATTCTACCTATTTCCCTAAGCATCCTCGAGAGGACTCCGAGCAACTCTCTAACTCCATGTCCACGTGGAATAAAGCCAAGCATCCTTAATAAAATAGACTTTAAACACAGCTGTATGGCCTGCTCACACATGAATAGCGTAGTATCATAATCACATCTCTCAAAAGCTTGTTGTGCATACTCATAGAATACTCTACAGCGCTTTCGTAAGAGCTCGGAGTGCTCTAGAGACCCCACAGTCACCACCATTTATTGGATTCTCTAGATTTATTATAAAGCTATAAGTAAAGTACTAGTTTGTAGGCATGGAGTATGCATTTACAAATCACTTTATCTGCTTATTAGTTACAGGGGTGTAACTTAGTTACGGGGGTGCCATCAAGTTGCTTTTTGATCCTAGACCGAAGGAGTCTCGTAGTGAGTTATTTGATAGAGAGAAAGAGCTAGAGTCTCTTAGCTATTTCGTGAAGTCTGGGTCTCCACTAATTCTATGTATTAGTATTAGGCGAATTGGTAAGACTTCTTTAATTAAAGTGTTTCTCAATGAGAATAATTATCCATACATATACATTAATGCACGGAGGCTGCCAGAGTATCAATACAGTATTCGTGGATCATACACTCTACTTGCAGAGTCTATTGCTTTATCAAGGTTTTCTAATAAACTCCTAGAGTACTTAAAAGGACTCAGGGGAGTAAAAGCTACTATTTTACACGGAGGTATTAGTATTGAATTCAACTGGAAGAGACGTGAGCCCTCAATAACCTCACTACTCGAAAAATTGAACAATTATGGAAGAGATAGAAACACTTTTTTCCTCGTTGTAATAGATGAAGCCCAAGAGTTAAGGATTCTACGGGGCTATAATAGACTCGACTTCAGGCAAATAATAGCCTATAGCTATGATAACTTACACAATCTAAAGTTTATTTTAACAGGCTCGGAGGTTGGGTTAATTTATAATTTCTTAGAATTCAGTAAGTACGATAGTCCACTATATGGTAGAGTTAGCGATGAGGTCATATTGTCGAGGTTTTCAAGAGAGGAATCCATTAAATTCCTCTATGCAGGATTTAGTGAAGCTGGATTGAGTGTACCGAGGAATATTATAGAGGAGACGGTGGACGCGTTGGATGGTATTCCCGGCTGGTTGGCATTTTATGGGTACAAAATCACGCAGACGAAGAGATTTGATATACTGGGCGAGATATTAGAGGAAGCAGTGAAAGTAGCTTTGAGCGAGCTAGAGAAGATAGTGAGGGCTAGTAGATACTATGGTCTCATCATGAGAGCTGTTGCCATGGGATTTAACAACTGGACCTCGATTAAAAGAGCTATAGAGGCTTGGGTGGGTGGACCGATACATAATAAAACACTCTTCAACGGTCTCAATAGACTAGTGGACTTAAGTGTACTTGTCAAAGAAAATGAAAAATATGATTTCGCAGACCCTGTTTATAGAGAGGCTGCTAAAAGACTAAACATCTAGTAGTCTTTGATCTAATCGATCACTATGATTGGGAGTGTTTTTGAGAATTCTAGAGGGCATTGTAGTATAGTTTAAACCCGTTTTCAATTCTTACTATTCTAGTTACCTCTATATATCTTACCTCTCTTGTGTTTATAACGTGTGTTCCCGTGCATGGTATAGCATTTATCCCCAATATTTCAACAATTCTATAGCGATCTCTTGCCGGTAGCCTCTGAAGATTTGGCGCGTTATACGTTCTCCTCGCTAGCCCCCATGGTTCAACCCAATACGTCTTTACAGGCCTAGAGCTCTCGACAACGTCATTAGCATGGTTCTCGATGATGGGCAAGTCGCGGCTTTCAGGTAGAAATTCAGCTTCATATACAACGTAAGATTCTGGCGGCCCGTGATTAGCGTCAAGTGTATTTAATAGTCTTCCATAAGTCTTCATAACCGCGTAGTCTAATATGTGTCCAGCTGTGTGTAGCCTCATTGTGTAGTATCTGTGGTTCCAGTTGATCGACTGCTTAACAACTATTTCTTTCTCGAGAGAGCCATTGATTAATCTACCATA
>JAJHRV010000055.1 GCA_020833525.1 Thermosphaera sp. | reverse complement strand
GTTGAGCATGTTGGTAGAGAGTTCTTAGTGAAGCCTTCTTCCACTGCTCACACGGAGCTTTCTGGTTAGATAATACAAAATAAGGGGTTGGACTATTTTATTAAATGGGTGGTTTAGTGGGAGTTGACTTAAAAGACTTGATCCCAGAGGATATAGTTATTCAAGTCCAGGATTTAAGAGCTTTGAGGGGGCGTGTGATAGCTATTGACGCTTACAATGCACTATACCAATTCCTCGCGGCGATTAGACAACCCGATGGAACACCACTACTAGATAGTCAGGGGAGGATTACAAGCCACCTTAGTGGATTATTCTATAGGACGATAAATCTCGTCGAGAATGGTGTTAAACCAGTATATGTCTTCGATGGAAAACCACCCGAGCTTAAAGCAAAGGAGATTGAGAGGAGAAAGGCGATCAAGGAGGAAGCAGTGAAGAAGTACGAGGAGGCTGTGAGAACGGGTGACTTAGAGGCTGCCCGAAGATACGCTGCAATGTCTGCTAAGTTAGCGGATTCTATGGTTGAAGATGCGAAGAAATTGCTCAACGCTATGGGTATTCCATGGGTTCAAGCACCAGCTGAGGGTGAAGCACAAGCTGCATTCATGGCTAAAGTAGGGGACGCTTATGCATCTGCATCACAAGACTATGATAGCTTATTATTTGGCTCCCCGCGTCTAGTTAGAAACCTCACTATTAGTGGTAAGAGGAAACTACCGAAGAAGGAGGAGTACGTTGAGATCTACCCCGAGATAATAGAGCTTCAAAAACTCCTCGCCAAGCTCGGTGTTACACATGAAGCCCTAGTGGATATAGGTATAATCATAGGTACTGACTATAATCCAGATGGATTTGAGGGTATTGGGCCGAAGAAGGCGTATCAATTGATCAAGGCTTATGGATCAATAGAGAAAATACCGAGAGCTCTGCTTAAGTCCCCCGTGGAAGTAGATGTAGTCTCGATAAAGAAGTATTTTCTAAACCCCCCAGTCACGAGGGACTATAAATTAGAGTGGCGTGAACCAGACGTAAACCAAGTCGTAGAGATACTAGTTGGAGAACACGATTTCAACGAGGAGAGAGTTAGAAACGCACTAGACAGGCTCGTAAAGGCATATAGAGAGCATGTAAAAGGCTCTCAACAAGGACTCGCCAAGTGGTTTACAAAGAAATAACGAATATCGCTAGTACTTAATCTTCCATCCATATTCACCGATTAGTGGTACAAATACACACTCTATACCATACCTAGTCTTTACTTTCCCATCTACTTTATCAATAATCAGCAATCTCTGAATATACAGGTCTCCAACGGGGATTACGAGTCTGCCCCCGTCCCTCAATTGATCTAGTAGGGGTTTTGGAACTTCTGGAGCGGCTGCAGTAACTATTATCCTATCATAGGGGGCTTGCTTGGGGTATCCGAGAGTTCCATCACCCTCTATAACGGTAACGTACTCACTGTAACCAGCTACCTCAAGATTTCTCCTCGCGAATTCGACAAGGCCTGGTATTCGCTCAATTGTGTATACATGTCCACGTCGACTTGGATCCTGCTTAGCAACCATTTCCGCTAGTACTGCCGCTTGGTATCCAGATCCCGTACCAACCTCTAATACTTTGTCTCCAGGCTCTGGTTCGAGCTCGTCGGTCATTATAGCAACCATGTGTATTGCGCTGATCGTCTGCCCATGCCCAATTGGAAGCGGGGAGTCTACATATGCATACTCCCTTAAGTGTGCTGGTACAAAGTACTCGCGTGGCACAGTGAGTAGTGCTTTAATAACCCTAGGGTTCTTCAAGTAACCCATGTGTACAAGTGACTCGACAATCCTCCTCCTCTGTACTTCAAAGTCAACACTCATTCCTCCACCCACAGTGGTATTTCTACATAAATAACTTTATACTCTACTCTATATACTATATAGTTGATTAACATGACTTGCACAGAAGTATTGAGAGCTAGGGGGCATCCATACATAAGGGCCACGCATAGGACAACGCTCGAGGTCACAGTAGAGGATAGTACTACACCCCGTGGAGACTGCATAATAGGTGTTTCAGCTGATAAATCAGCTCTAAGCCTAAGCGAGGAGTTTAAAAACTGCCTTAGGAGGGAAAATGGAGTCTTAATCGTCATACTAGAGGCGTCTGGTTTGAGAGATTACCTTGTTGCACAAACTAGTCCAAAGCTCATACTCGCAGACCCTAAAAGATTGATCATTAGGAAGAGTAGTTACATAGAGCCAGCAACTATAGGGATTTACGCTAATAAAGCAGCGGGAGATCTGAACCGAGAGTTAATAGCGAAACTCAAAAACTCTGATACACAGTTATTGATTCACCTATACGTCCTTGGGCTTGACGAGATCGCATCTAAAGATCCCGGCTCTCGGAGCATACTCCATTACTAGACGGCAGGTAAGAAGCCTCCAGTCCTGGAAAACACTCATTAACTCCTCCCGTAAGACTTCAGCGTCTCTCGATAATCTATAAAGATGCAGTACTCCACCCGGCTTCACCACCTCACTGTACACTCGCGTAAACTCGGTGCTCCACATGGGTAGATCAGCTATTAGTCTATCTGCAGATTGTTCTCTCAGTACACTTGGAATATCCCGTGCATCCATGTTTAACGGTATTATAGTACCCTTTAACTTCTTCTTATTTAGTGCAATGTTCTCTAGTAGCAAGTCATATGCAATTGGATTAACATCATTTGCAACCACAAGGCATGGTTTTTGAGATACTGCGTGTACTGCGAAACCACCAATCCCCGAGAACAAGTCTACTACTACTTCACCAGGGTTTACTAGAAGCGCGATTCTATGGTGCTCCTCGGATAGTCGGGGATTATAGTAGACCTCCCCGAGTCTCACTTTAAATAGTAATCCGTGCTCTTTTACAAAGACATCTCTCTTCTCCTCACCCCACAGTAGCTTTAAAACGGGTTTTCTATACTCTTCAATCGTTAACTCCTTAACCCATATAGCCTTGATCCTCGGGTAAACCTGCCTAATAGCCTCAACAAGCTCCAGTGGATCCCAGTAGCCAAGAACATTCTCTCTAATAATCACTACATCTCCTAGTACATCTAATGATGGAAGCTTAATTCTAGTGCGCCTTCTCTCTGGGACCTCACATGCAGATACTCTGAAGACGAATTCTCCAATAGTGATCTCACTCCCTGCATTCTCTTTAAGAGGGATTAAAACCCTATCACCGATTCTATGAATAGCATAGTCTTCGTTGAGAAGCTTCAAGGAACGTAGTTCCTTAATAACCATTTCTGCTAGTTTTTTATCAACCTCTATACACAGGGGCATTCCTAGATCACTCGAGTCAATGGAAAAACTCCCACGTGTATTTACTAATTTACACACTATATTTATTTAATCCATGTAAGGGGTCTAGCCACTAATTCTATAAGCATAGGGATTGGCGAAATACATTTATAGCTGTTTTAACGCTTAAGAGGAATTTGATTTAGAATTATATTAGGGGGTATGAAGCTGTTTGAGAAGGCATTAGTTGTCTATAAGCCCGTAGAAGGTTGTTTGAAGCTAGCGGGTCTAGCTAGCACTGTACTAAGAACGTATGGAGTTGATACCTACACTATAACAGTGGACGATCTCTATAATCAAGCTACATATAGAGGAGAGGTACCTCGCTTCGACCTCGTGGTCTCTATAGGTGGCGATGGGTCATTTATGAAGTCTGCTAAGTGTGCTGGCTACGCTTCGCTTATCCTACCCTATCCATGTGGAAAGAGAAATGCTTACTATGAACATGGGCTTCAAAGCATTGATGAAGTTGTAGAGCGTGTATTGAACGGTGATTTCTATTTAGAGTATATTCCCTTATACTCTATATGTGTCGAGGAATCCTGCAGGATATTTATCAACGATGCTGTGGTTGTGAGTGTTGATCTTGGTAAGGTAGCTAAGTTTAGAGTCAACATGGAATCCAACGTTGTTAAAACAAGTATATTCTTTGAGGGAGACGGAGTTATAGTTGCTTCTTCATACGGGTCTAGTGGGCATAGTTTATCCGCTGGGGGGCCAATAATAATCCCGGAGCACGAGTCCCTTGTGATCACTCCATTAAACCCCCTTCAAACCGGTATAAAGAGTCTTGTAGCGCCGCCATATAGTAAAGTGGTGTTGTGGGCAAAGAACCCAGCGCACTTATATACTGATGGAGACCACGTAGCCTTATTGAAAGGTGGCAATGTGATTAGAGTAGAGCACTCACATAGGTATTTAAAGGTCATTAGGTTTAGTGTTAAGAGAGACACGTGGAGGGCTATTATTGAGCCTAGGCAATGCGTCTTCTAGGTCTAAACTAGCTATTGTACTCGATACTGGGGCTTTAATAGCGAAGTACTATAGGCTACTGCCCAAAAACAATGTACTAGTCTACACTGCGCAGAGCGCTGTAGAGGAAGTTGTTGATAGAGAGAACCGTGAAGCATTATTGGAGGCAATGCAATTGGGATTAATTAACGTCGTGGAGCCTAGCCGGGAGTACTTGAATAAAGTGAGGGAGAAGGCCCGCGAGATAGGGGGGATTCATAGGCTGTCTATGGTAGATGTAGATATTGCTTCAATAGCGCTACAACTCGCCTCAATGAGCTACCATGTAGTTGTTATAACAGATGACTACGAGCTTCAAAACCTACTCTTATACATGAATATTAGTTTTAAGCCGCTTAGAACAAGGGGGATAAGCGAGTTTAGGAGGTATAGAGCGTACTGCCCAGTATGTGGATATATACCTGGTTCTCCAATGGAGGATGAGTGCCCCTTGTGCGGGTCGAGGATAAAGCGTAAACGCGTTTAATACTACTTTGTTAATATAGCTATGAAGTAGCCAGGCATGTCCTCCGTGAAGGGGGAGAATCTATAGCCCACAACCCCCTTGTACTTAACTACCTCACTGTAGGGAAGGGGGTTTGGTAGCTCTACGGGGCTGTAGCCTAGCTCCTCAATAGCGTATCTTACATTCTCCTCGTTCTCCCTCATTGTGAGCGTACAAGTGGAGTACACTAATACGCCACCGGGTTTTAGTATGAAATATGCCGACTTCAAGAACTGCTTCTGGTACTCTGCTAGGTTTAACACGTCTTTCAATGACCTCTCGTAGTCTAGTATTGGTCTAACACCTAGGTTGCTACATGGTGGATCTATTAAAACCCTATCCACTCTACCCTCAAGGTTTAAATCCAAGTGTATATACCGTGAATCCCCGGGAACTACTACGACGTTGTAGTCTAATTGGAGCCTCCTTAGGAGTTCCCTAATCA
The DNA here is from genome assembly GCA_020833525.1 of Thermosphaera sp. Taxonomy (GTDB): domain Archaea; phylum Thermoproteota; class Thermoprotei_A; order Sulfolobales; family Desulfurococcaceae; genus UBA285. The sequence continues at coordinate 2,002 of JAJHRV010000055.1, read as the reverse complement.
ACCCTGCCTTCCTCTCACTTCTATCAATGGAGATGAGTCTCGCCAACCCCCTAGTAACTTGAACTATGTGGCTCGTCTTACCACCAGGCGCGGCGTTCATGTCGACTACTAGATCCCCTGGTTTCGGGGATAAAGCAATTACTGTAGCCATACTTGGAAGGCTCTGAGGGTATATTAATCCATCGCTATAAACACGTGTACTCGAGATTCTCGGTGCTCTATATGGTGACGCTATATTAACCCCGACTAAGCCATGCTTCAACGCGCTCATTGCACTAGATGACACCACTGCTTCAATACAAGCTATGCGAGTACCTCTACGAGTTGTAGCCCAAAGCCTCTCCCCTCTCCTGAAAGACATTGATTTAACTACTCCAGGTCTATATAGATCAGACCCTAGGAGTAGGGAGACTGCTGTCTTTTCATCGACAACAATGTATTTCTCACTCTCACACTCTACGTTGAAAGGCCCTTCGATCTCCATGTATATTGCTTCTTCATAGTATGGATCAGCATGGGCTTTAACCCCCTCTAACTCTAGTAGCTTTAATACATCACTACGCGTAATCCTAGATGTTATAACCCTCACGTATAGTCTACGAGGAGGGGTTTTCAGTTTTTCAATGAGTCTACTCGTTAAACTCCCATAAACTCTACGTAGCTCCGTGAACAACCCGTGCTCAACATCCATTTATGCTCCCTACGTATAGGTTAATTATATTAGGATTTGTAGTAATTTATGTAGAGAAGAGCTTTTCAAACTAGCGGTGATGAAGATGAATTCAACTGGTATATCCGAGAAAGACCTTGATGAAGCATTAATGGGGAGGCAGGAGAAGAAGCCTGATGAAAAACAGAGGTGGGTTAATAGAATTCTAAAGAGTGCAAGGCAGTATCACAAGCTATGCCCATACTTCGATAAGAGGACTAAAATGTGCTTTCTATCCATGGGTGCTAAGTGTGATAGAGAGGGTAAATTCGATACTTGCCCTATATTCCGGGGTTTCCTTGAGAAGAGGTATGATGAGTATAAATCAAAGAATAAGCCTCTGCCACTAGACTTCACAGACGTGGTGTTATCACCACTTTAGAGGGTATCTACTTGAGCAATGAGAGGGAGTATAGAGTTAGAGTACCATCAAGTATTGAAGTAGAGTATGATAGGCAAAACGATATACTATACCTATACCTAGAGCCAGGGGAAACACCGGAGGAGGAGTTACTGAGTGAAGAAGGAGATATTGCTCTGGGCTTCAAGGAGGGTAGACTAGTAGTTATAGAAGTGCATAAATTCAGCGAGAAGATCGGGGGCTACATTATATAATTATGGGTTAATTAAAAACAAGAATTACTAAAACAAACGACATTCCTCCAACAACGCAAACCCTGAATAAAAACACGAGAATAGGAATAAGTTAATTTTAGATTAGCAGTAGTCTTTAGTGGAAAAAGGAGTGTTCTATGAGCTACAACTACTGGGAATTATTGTGGAGGAGGGCTAGGAGGTTTCTAACCAGAGCTGAGAGGGATTTAGTTGATGGAGACTATGATGGTGCATGCTTCAACGCGGAGCAAGCAGTGCAACTAGGTGTTAAAGCAACGATCTATAGGATTTTCGGGGTTAAATCAAGGATTCATAGTGGTAGATCTCTCCTAGCTCAACTCAGAAATCTACTTTATGAGGCTGGTAGGGGTGATTTAGCAAGTATTGTCGAGGATCTAGTATCTAGTTATAGAAGGGGGCTTGAACTACTCGAGGAGAGCTATATTGAGGGTAGATATGGGGAGGTCTCCTATTTAGAGAGTCAGGGTAAGACATGTGTTGAAGTGTCGAGGCAGGTACTAGAGGTGCTCGAGAAAATTGAATCGGAGTTGGCCCCGAGAAGCGATTAAGAGACTCGAGTTGCTGAGGAATTGGCGTAAAATAAGTGAGTTAGTCGCTAATGCAGCACGTGGAGTCATTGGAGAGGATTTAATCGCGGTATACGTTGTTGGGAGCATT